>JALYGY010000283.1 GCA_030776865.1 Actinomycetota bacterium
CGATACACCCGCAGGGCAGACCTGCGCTACAGGGGGCAATCCTTCGAACTCACGGTCGAGGCAGAGAGACCCCTGGAGGTGGACAAGCTGGAGGAGAACTTCCACGCGGCGCACGAGCGTAGATACGGCTACCGGATGGAGGACGAACCCGTAGAGCTGGTGAATTTGCGCCTCATCGCCACCGTACCGGTCGACAAACCTCAACTGAGAGAGCCTCCAGCGAAGTACGAGGCCGAGGCCGGACGCCGGGAGGCCAACTTCGACGGCGAGTGGCAGGAGGTGCCGATCCTGGACCGTGAGCGGATGGGCAAAGGTTCGGAGGTCGTCGGACCGGCGATAGTGGAGTTCAAGGAATCGACCTGCGTCGTCCGCCCCGGCTGGCAGGGTCTGGTGGACGGCGTGGGCACACTAGTGCTGGAGAAGGGATGAAGAGCAGAGAACGACTCGATCCCGTATCCCTCTCGGTGCTGGCGAGCGCCCTGGCGGGGATAGCCGAGGAGATGGGGGCGGTCTTGATCCGTGGCGCCTACTCCTCGAACATAAAGGAGCGCCGCGACTGCTCGACGGCGCTCTTCGACGCAGAGGGCCGTATGGTCGCCCAGGCCGAGCACATCCCGGTGCATCTGGGGGCGATGCCCGAGGCGGTGGCGGCGATCATGCGCCTCGATCCCAGGCCCGGCGACGTCTTCGCCATAAACGATCCGTACTCGGGGGGTACGCACCTGCCGGACATAACGCTCGTCTCGCCGGTGGCCCCTGGCGAAGCCGGCGAGATCATCGGCTACGCCGTGACCCGGGCGCACCACTCCGACGTGGGCGGGATGCGCCCCGGCTCGATGCCAAGCGACTCGCGCGAGATCTACCAGGAGGGCATCATCATCCCGCCACTCAGGCTGGTCAGGGGCGGCGAGTACGTCGACGACATCCTGGACCTCATCCTCGCCAACGTGCGCACGCCGGAGATCCGGCGCGGGGACCTCCGCGCCCAGATTGCGGCCAATCGTATCGCCGAGGAGCGGGTGGGCGAGCTCATCGAACGCCGCGGCGAAGAGATCGTGCTCGCCGCCTTCGATGAGGTTATCTCCTACACCGAGAGGCGCACCCGCGAGGCGATCCGGGAGCTCCCTGATGGCGTCTACCGCGCCGAGGACTTTCTCGAGGGCGACGGGATAATGGATGAGGACATCCCTATCCGGGCGACGGTGAGGATAGAGGACGACTCGCTGAGCATAGACTTCTCCGGTACCGCCGACTCCGTGCGGGGCAACGTCAACTGCCCGCTGCCTGTGACGCGCTCTGCTTGCTACTTCGCCTTGCGCGTCCTCTTGCCCAAGGACGTGCCGGCTAACGCCGGTACCTACGCGCCGCTGGAGATACGCGCACCCGAGGGTAGCCTCGTGAACGCCAAGAGCCCTTCCGCCGTCGTGGCCGGGAACGTCGAGACCAGCAACCGCATCGCCGACGCCGTCCTCGCCGCGCTCTCCGAAGCGGCCACACTACCCGCACAGGGCCAGGGAACTATGAACAACACGATAATTGGCGGCCCTGGCTGGACCTACTACGAGACCATCGGCGGCGGCCAGGGGGCGAGCGAGAAGGGCCCCGGTCCCTCCGGCGTCCACGTCGGGATGAGCAACACGCTCAACACCCCCATCGAGGCCTTCGAGCTTGAGTACCCGATGCGCGTCGAGCGCTACGAGCTGCTCTACGGCTCCGGAGGAGACGGCGAGCACCGGGGGGGCGACGGTATCATCCGCTCCGTGCGCGTCCTCGAGCCCGCGAGCCTCTCGCTCCTCACCGACCGCAGGCGCCACCCGCCACGGGGAGCGAGCGGCGGGAGGCCCGGGGAGGTGGGAGAGAACCTTCTCAATGAGGAGAAGCTGCCACCCAAGGTCGGCCGGGATCTCGAAGCGGGGGACGTGGTCACGGTGCGAACACCAGGCGGCGGCGGGTACGGGAGCGCAGGAGAGTGAACCCAGATAGCCCCGTTCTGAGGTGATGCGTAGTCCCCACCCTAGAGATATGGTAGACTAATCGGGCTTAGTCCATCTAGCTAGAACGGGGTGTCTGACGATGGTCGTGAACATTCACGAGGCCAAGACGCACTTTTCCCGGCTGGTGGAGCGGGCCATTGGGGGTGAAGAGGTGGTGATCGGCAAAGCGGGGAAGCCGGTCGCAAGGCTCGTCCCCTACCGCGAGGATGATACGCCGCGGGTTCCTGGTGGATGGAAGGGGCGAATCCGGATCGCCGAGGACTTCGACGAGCTACCTGCCGAGCTTGCCGCTGCCTTTCGCGGCGAGCGTCTGTGAGGCTCTTGCTCGACACGCACGTCCTGCTGTGGTGGTTGGCGGACGATCCCTCCCTCGGGGAGGAGGCGAGGGCCGGCATCTCCGATGCGAGCTCTTCGGTTTTTGTGAGCGCCGCCACCGTTTGGGAGGTCTCCATCAAGCAGGCGCTCGGCAAGTTGGAGGCGCCCTCGGATCTCTTGCGCCAGATCGAGCTCAACCGCTTCGAGCCGCTGTCGATGACGGTCTCCCACGCTTACACGGCCGGCGTCTTGCCCCGCCACCACGACGATCCCTTTGACCGGATGCTGGTGGCGCAGGCGATGATGGAGGGTCTAACCCTCCTGAGCAGGGACCCGCGGATGAGCCGCTACGGCGTCGAGACCCTGGCCGTCTGAGGCGTGCGGCGAGTCCGGTAGGAGGGAGACGTGGTGTGGCCGACGGCTGCCTGAAGCGCTAAGGAGCGCTGAACAAAGTGCCGGCGAGGGGATCTACGTTGCCAGGAAATACAGCGCGTCGGGGGTGAGGACCGCAGAGGGTTGCGGCCTCGAGGACGACCGCTACCGGGAGAGGAGAGGTTTCTGGGCCCGTCAAGGGGGCGTGTGCGAGGTGACCCCCATCGAGTCCGCGCGGAGCAGCGCCCCGGCGAAGATCGGGAGGTTCCCGCCGTCTTCGGGCGGGGGCTTCGGGACCGGCGGGACCGGTAGCTGATCGTCCCCCGCGGCGAGCGCGAGCAGCACGATGGCCTCCGTCCAGCCTAGAGGCGCGGCTGACTGCGGCTCGCCTCTACCGCTCACCTTCTCGGGGAACGCCCCTAGGGTCGTCCGGTGGGCCGCCAGCCACCCCAGCCGGCGGGAGAAGCCTCGTTCGTCGCCGCCGGCGGAGGAGGAGAGGGCGAAGAGGGCGGTCTCCGGGGTCCAGGCGACGGTGGGGTCGTGCGGCCAATGCTCACCGGGCAGGAGGCCGCCGTTCGGCGCGCGCAGGCGCTGTGCAGCGTCGGCCACCGCCGCTTCGATCTGCGGGTCCGGCGGCGCGAAGGGCGGGGCGAGGAAGGTGACCGCCGCGTCGGCCCCGCTGCGGGCTCCGGTGGTGCGCGGGTAGCCTAGCGGGGCGAACTCTCGTCCGATAGCCTCGTCGAGCCGCGCGGCGGCTCGCGCGTAGCGCCTGGCTTCCCCCTCGTGGCCGAGCCTGTATGCCAGGTCCGCTGCTGCGCGCAAACCCGCTCTCAGAGGAGCGGCGGTGCCGAGGTTGGGCCACCAAGTCTCGGCCTCCCAGTAGTCTGCGCCGCCGGGCGGCAGCCCGTCCGCGCCGAGCGAGGCCGCCGCGGCGTCGGCGGCCTCGCGTGTGGCGGGCCACAGTTTTTCGATGCGCTCTTCGGCGGGGTGACCCCCCGCGACGTACCAGTACCAGACCGCCCAGGAAAACCAGCCGACGGCGTCGAGTTGCCGGGATCTTCCGTCGAGCACAGGGGTGCCGTCGGGGTTGTAGCGCGCCTCCCAGGCGCCGTCGGCTTTTTGCGCGCCGGCGAGGAAAGAGAGGATTGCGTAGGACTCTTTGTGGTGGCCGGTCGCCGCGAAGGCGACGGCCATAAAGCTCGCGTCCCGCGGCCAGATGTAGCTCCAGCGGGAGTGTGGACCGGCGAGGGCGGCACCGTTCGGACGGGTCAGGAGGGCCAGGTTCAGGAGGGCGCGCTCGGAGATCCGGCGCTCCACCTCGTTTGCGCCGGGCACGGTCCCCTTCTCGAGCCACCTCCGGCTCGCGGCGGCCGCGGCCAGCGCGCCGGGGTCGTCGGGGGGCACCGTCACTGCCCTCGAGAAGCCGGGGGGAACGTAGCGCAGCTCGCCGCCGGGGAGGCGCAGTACGTTGCTCGAAGGCACGTAGGCTGCACCGAGGGCCTCCTCGGGGGAGACCGGCAAGGTGGAGCCTGGGGAGGGATGGCTCCCGATCAGGCCAGAGACCCGCAACGGTACCGGAGCAGGGTAGGTTTGCTCCTCGGGCGGCCACGCGCCGCCCGCGACCAGGACGAGCGCCAGCACCAGAACGGCACCGGCCGGGTAGCGCGCGTAGCGGCTCGCGCCGCGGTCACTTCTCCCTCTCACCACACCACAATGTTAAAGCATAGGGGTCCGCTCTTCGGGGACGCGCCCGAACGAACCATTGCCGTCTAGGTCACTCCCCGGGTCGGGTAGAACCAGGAGTCTCGCCATATGTGCTGCTGCAAGAACTCGAAGCTCATGGGCAAGCCCGTCGCCATGGGGGCGAAGAACAGGGCGCTCGCCAGCGCCAGGGCACTGAAGGCGACGACCACCCACGGCCCCCACGGCCGGCGCCCCCAGAGCCGGCAGAGCCAGTAGACTAGCGCCATAAGGGCGAAGGCGTAAGGGGGCAGGTAATTGTAGATGTACGGTATCCGGGTGCCGGGCACCCACGGCAGCAACAGGAACACGTAGCCCAGCAGAACTGGCACGAGCGGGTCGTCTGCTAGCGGCTTTCTGAACATCAAGCGCCGCGCCGCCTCGAGGAGGCCGGCCACCACGGCGAGGGTGCTGCCGTACCAGAGGACGGGGTTGCCGATCGTGGAGATCACCCGCAACTGGCCCTCCGCGTTCGCCTCAAAGAAAAGGCGAATCGGGCGCAGCATGATCGGCCAGCTCCACCACGGCGAGCCCCAGGGGTTGGGGATGGCGGCGGTGACCTGGTGAAAGGCCCCGAAGTGCCACTCCCACACCAGTACCCAGGGATTCCTGTCGACAAAGGAAACCTTGCCCTCAGTCATGGCAGTGGCACCGGTCGGGTTGATGACCTGCCCGACGAAGACTATTGCAAGGTATACAACCGCCGAGACCCACAGGCCGGCCACGAAGGGCCTGAACAACCCCTTGCGCCAGAGAATGTAGCCTACGGGCACGGCCACCATGAAGACCGCCCATTTTATGGCGATGGAGAGTCCGAGCAGCAAGGCCACCCAGAGGACATGCCCCTTGCGCTTGGCCAGCACGGCCGCGAGCAAGGTCGCGAGCATGAAGAACACGAGGATGCCGTCCATGACCCCGGTTCGGGAGTAGACCACCAGAAAGGTCTCGCCTGCAATAAAGGCCGCCAGGAGCAGGGCGCCCACCCTTTCCCTGAAGCAGTACCAGCCGAGGACCGCCCCCAGGGGGAGCATGGCCAGGCCAAACAAGGTTGGCATCAACCGCCACCCGATGGGCGTATCCCCGAAGAGGGCGATGCTGATGGCGATGATGAACTTGCCCAAGGGAGGGTGCAGGTCGAAAAAGGGAATCCTGTGCAGGTA
>JALYGY010000284.1 GCA_030776865.1 Actinomycetota bacterium
TCGAGGCGGTGAGTGAGGCGCTGGTTCTGGGCTCCAGGGGTGGTGTCGCCCCCGAAAAAATCCTTGACGTCCTCTCGGGAGGGCTCGCCGGCAACAAGGTCATGGAGGTCAAGCGGGAGAAATTCCTGGGACGCGACTTCGAGCCGGGCGGAAAGGTCGAGTTCCACCGCAAGGATTTGAGGATAGCCCTCGAAGCGGGCAGAGAGTACGGGGTGTCGCTGCCGGTCACGGCGGTGGTGGGGCAGTTGTTCGAGGCTATGATGGCGAGGGGTCGGGGAGGTTGGGATCACTCATCGCTGCTCACGGTTATCGAGGACCTGGGGGGCGGCACAGGATAGCGTAGCCCTCAGAGGCAACAAGAACGGGCTGTGATCTCCCCGGCTCGTTTGTATCATTGGCTCGCGGACCCGGTGCTAAACTTCGGTCGACCGAGGGGAACAGGAGACGTAGCGCGTGGAACAGATCGTCGTCAAGGGGCGCCTGGAGACGGGGTCTATTGGGTCCGAGACCCGGCGCGCCGGCGGCTACGTCCTTATCGACGAGACGGCCGGCGAGGCCCTCTACGCGTTGAGCGACCCCAGAGACCTGCTGAAAGGTCGCACCGGCGACCTCGTTCAGGTGCACGGTACGGTTACAGAGACCGGAGAAGACGTCCCCCTGCTCGAGGTCGTCCGGGTAGATTGAGCACTCCCGGGCGCTAGCCCTCGCCTCTTTGCCGCTTCTCCGGCGCTAGGTTCACCGCCCCATCGAGGAAGTTCAGGAGCCTCTCGCGGTACTCCGGGTGGTCGTGGGCCGCGACGTGTGCGTAACCCTTTAACTCCCAGAAGGTGGCCTCGGGGTAGGCAGCCGCGAACGACTCGGCATGCTCGAAGGGGATCACCTCGTCGTCTCGGGAGTGGATGATCATGAACGGGATGCCCTCTCGAGAGAGCCTACCGGCTTCCTCCACCGGCCGGACCGCCCAAGGGTCTATGTCCAGAAAGAGTTTGCCCACCAAGAAGATGCCAGGGTTGAAGAAGGCCGGCAGACCGCTGACCTCCGGGATCCGCTCCCGCAGCAGCGGGGGGAGGTCCGCGTAAGCCGCCTCCTCCACGACCGCGGCCACGCCGGTACCGGGGGCGGCCTGCACGACCGCCGCGCCGCCCATCGACCAGCCGTGCACCACCACGTCTTCCGGATCGAAGCCCCGTTCCTGAAGCCACGAGAGCGCCCCTAGCACGTCGCGGACCTCGTGATAGCCGAGGGTGCCCCGCTCCCCTTCGGACTTACCGTGGGCGCGCAGGTCGATCATCAGCACGTTGAACCCGGCCCGCTCGTAGACGAGGGCCGTCTCGACGACGTAGAGGTCCGACTTGTCGCCGGTCCAGCCGTGGACAAGCACCGCCGCCCGCGGGGAGCCGGCCTTATCGGCCCACCAGGCGCTTAAAGAGAGCCCGTCGGTGCTCCGGACGGCGACCTCCCGGTAGTCCAGGCCCACGTCGGCGGGGGTCCGCTCGACCGGTTGGCGGACGGGGGCGCTGAGCCGGGCGGCCACCACGTACCCGATCATCAGGTACGCTACGATCGAGGCCGCCGCGCCGGCAGAGGTCCACAGAACCAACCGCATCACCCTTTGTGTCTCCGGGAGGTGGCGATCACTCGCTCTCGTCCCGGGAGGGTAACCGCCCGCGGGCTTCCTCTACCTCCCTGTCCTCCGGGTTACGGCGCAAGTACAGATCCGCCTCGGCCGGCAAGGTGGTGTCCTGGGGCTGCGGGTCTCGCAGGCGGGCCAAGAGCTTCTGCCGGTCGGGGGTCTCCCTCGGATCGCCCGGGCCTTCCACAACCTTCATTCTACCGGAGGCTCTCCCAGTGAGGCGCCAGAGCATTCCGGGCGGCCTCGACGGCCCTGGAGTCCCCGGTGTATTCCCAGGCGGCGTCCTGTCCCTCTTCAACCCCTCGTATGGTCGCCGCGACGCCCCCGGCGAGGGCTCTCAGGTTGTAGCCCCCCTCCAGGACGAACACCGGGGGCGCTGCGCCGATCTGGCGGGCGAGGGACGCGAGGTGGGCGGCGAAGCGCCCGAAGGAGGCTGCCTCGAGCGACATACCCCCCAGAGGGTCGGCCGCGTGAGCGTCGTAGCCCGCGGAGACCAGGATCAGAGCTGGACCGAACTCTCGCAGCACGGGGAGAAAGACCCCGGCGAACGCCGCCGCGTAAGCTTTTTCCGCCGAGCCAGCGGGGAGGGGTACGTTCACGGTGAAGCCTCGCCCCCGTCCCTCTCCCACCTCCTCGGCACCGCCGGTACCGGGGTAGAAGGGGCTCTGGTGCACGGAGAGGTAGAGCACATCTCCGTCGTCGTAGAAGATGTCCTGGGTGCCGTTGCCGTGGTGCACGTCCCAGTCGAGGATGGCTACTCTCTCGACCCCGCGCGAGCGGGCGTGCATGGCGGCCACCGCGGCGTGGTTGAGCAGACAGAACCCCATCCCGGTCGCCCTCCCGGCGTGGTGGCCCGGAGGCCGCGCGACGGCGAAGGCCGCCTCCCCGGAGAGGGCGCTCTCGACCGCCGAACAGGCGGCCCCGCTCGCCAGGGAGGCGGCGTCCCAGGAGCTGCGGTTGAGGGCGGTGTCCAGGCTGAGGTAGCCCTGCCCCGCTGCGCAGAGTTCTCTGAGATAGTCCAGATATGCGGGCACGTGAACCCTGGCGAGGGTGTCATCCTCCGCGGGCTTGCACGAACGCCGCTCCACCAGTACGCCGCTTCGCTTTGCCTCCTCGACCCCGGCGAGGGCGGCCGGAAACCTCTTCGGGGACTCCACGGGCGCCAGGTGGTTGACGTGCCTCTCCGAGGCGGGGTCGCTGTAGACGTGCAATGTTCTCCTAACACGAGGGGTCTTTACCTACCCCAGAAGTCATTATCGTGGCTGCAGAGCGCTTCCGGCAAGAGAGCGCGCTGATATTGGTACAGGGTCGGCCGCTGGCCGGATCGTCCGTCCTCTCCTTGTTTTTCATCACCTCATAACGGATAAAGGGCGCATAGAGAGCGACTAGAGAGGGGGTAACGCCGTGGCGAAGGTGGCTATCGTGGTCCTGTCGGACACTGAGACGCACGCGGACTCAGCGCGGGTGGCCAACGCCCTGACGACCGCCTACGAGTTCAAGGAGGCTGAAGAGGAGGTGATGCTCATCTTCACCGGGGCCGGGACCAAGTGGCTCGGAGAGCTCTCCGAGCCGGATCATCGTCTCAACAGGGCGTTCGGCCTGGTGAAGGACAGGGTCGCCGGGGCCTGCAAGGCCTGCGCGACGTCCTTCGGGGTGAGGGAAGAGGTGCAGGCCAGCGGCGTCCCGCTGCTGACGGAGTACAGGGGTCACCAGAGCCTCCGGAAGGTGATCAACGAGGGCTACCAGGTGGTCACCTTCTAGGCAACCCCACCTCCAGGGCGGCCCGGATCAGCTCGTAGCCGTGGGCGGCCCCGTCCTGAAGCACGGGCGGTGCCCCGGTCTTCCACAGGACCATCTTTGCCTGCCCTTGTCGGGGAGGGGGGTCGTGCTACATACTCTGTTTTTGGGGATAGACTCATGATGTACGGGAGAAGGTGGTTCCGAGATGGTCCGTTTGTATGCGGCCGGTGACAAGGCGGTTGCGGTTATCGAGAACGGCGTCGTCGAGCTGGCGCTAGAGGGGGGTGGCGCGCGGTGCGTGGGGGTGGACCCGCGGGATCCCGACACCCTGTATGTCGGCACCTCCGATGAGGGTCTGTTCAAGAGCGAGGATGGCGGCAAGGGCTGGGAGAGGCTCTCAGGGGTCGAGCATCCCAGGGTCACTTCGGTCGCCGTCTCCCCGGCGGATGGTGCTCTCTACGCTGGCACGGAGCCGAGCACCCTGTTCGTCAGCCGCGACGGCGGCGAATCCTGGCGGGAGCTGGAGGGCTTGAAGAACCTTCCTTCGGCGCCCACGTGGAGCTTCCCGCCCCGGCCCTGGACCTCCCACGTGCGCGCGATCGCGCTTTCATACGAGGACCCGAACCCCGTCGTGGCGGGCATAGAGCTGGGGGGCGTGATGCGCAGCGCGGACGGCGGGGAGACCTGGGAGGACCGGAGACCCGGTGCCTACGCCGACTGCCATGCCCTCGCCGCCCATCCGGCAGCCCCTCAGAGGCTCTACGAGGCGGCGGGGGGCGGGTTCGCTGAGAGCGGGGACTTCGGCGAGAGCTGGGAGGCGGCCGACGCGGGGATGGACCGCCGCTACGTCTGGGGGGTGGCGGTGGATTCTGAGGACCCGACCCTGGTATACGCCTCGGCGGCACCGGGGCCGGGGAGGGCGCACGGAGCGGGTTTCTCGGACGCGACGATCTACCGCCGGAGGGCGGGGGGGCGGTGGGGGGCCGTCCTGGAGGGCCTGGCCGCATTTCCCTACGCGCTCTGCGCTGACCCCGAGGCGCCGGGAGCTCTGTACGCGGGCTTTGGGGACGGGAGGATCTTGCACAGCCCGGAGGCGGGCGAGAGCTGGGATGAGGTCGCCGTCGTACCCGCTCTGGACGCGCTCGTGGCGGTGACGGCCTAGAGCGATCGAACGATATTACCTGCTGCATCGGTTTGATGCGGCATCAAACGGTCGACATACACGGTTGTGGCGTGCTGGAGAGGTCCGGCCTCGTCGTGTTCGCCGTTGTTTTTGTCTGTGTTCCGGAGACCGCCGAACTACGCGAGGCGAACGGGTGAAGCGCGAGGCCGAGGCAAGCTCGCGCGGTGGCTGGGACGAATGACCTAGCCAGGATTACCCAGCGGTGACTGATCCAAATCTCCGATGAAGCCGGCCCTCTTATGGACGACCCTGTAGGGGACCTGAGAGCTCTTGCGATCCCCCCGTTCGGCCGGCGGCACCTTCGGCGTACGGCGGATACGGTATAAACGCTATGCTCTGCACCGTTGATGATGGTGAAGTAGAAGAAGAAAGAGAAAGGGGTGTGAGGTTCTCTTGAGCGAGGAGGAGGGGATCATCCAAGAGACCATCCGCGTGGCGGTCGTCGACGACCAGCGGCTCTTCACCAGGGGCCTCTCTGGCCTCGTGGGCATGCTAGCCGGAGTGGAGGTCGTGGGTGTGGCCTACGACGGCGAGGAGGCCATCGCCTTGTGCCGCCGAGAGGAACCCGACGTGATCTTGATGGACATCTCCATGCCCAAGATGGACGGTATCAGCGCAACGCGCGAGATCCGCTCCCTCCTGCCCCAGAGCGCCGTTATCATCCTCACCGCCCACGAGGAGGACGAGCGGGTCTTCGAGGGGATAAAGGCCGGCGCCCAGGGTTACCTGCTAAAGGACGCCGAGCTAGAGGCCCTCTCGCGCGCCATCCGCACGGTTTACGCAGGGGACACCATAATCGCCCCCGAGCTCGCCCAGAAGATGCTAAGTACCTTCCAGGGGAGCGGAGGCCCCAAGGGCTCTCGGCTGGTGCCGCCTCTTACCGAGAGGGAGCTTGGAGTGATAAGGGCCCTGGCCCGAGGCCAGAGCGACCGGCAGATAGCCCACTCGTTGGGCATCTCGGAGAAGACAGTGCGCAACCACACCTCAAACATCTACAGGAAGCTGCACATCTTCGACCGGACCCAGGCGGTGATCTACGCCGTAAGGGAGGGCGTCATAGATGTCGAGGATTTGGAGTACCGCCCCTCAGAGGAACCCTCACCGTAACCCTCGCGCCCTCGGCGGGCGCGCTCTCTAGCTCGATGTCGCCCCCCAGGGCCTCGACCCTCTCGCGCATAGCCGATATCCCCACCCCAGGGCGCACCAACGCGGGATCGAACCCCCGACCGTCGTCTGAGACCTCCGCCACCAGCTCCTCCTCGCCCTCCATTCGCAGCCCCACCTCGACTTTGCTCGCTCCGGAGTGGCGGCGGGCGTTGATGAGTGCCTCCCGCAGGACGCGCAACAGCTCCACGCCCACCTCCGCGGGGAGCACCTTCGGGAATCCTTCCTCGATCACCAGCACCATCTCGCGCTCGGGCGTCAGCTGGCGGTTGAGCTCCACCAGCGACTCGACCGCCTCCACGAACGGCCGCTCCTTTTCGTGGCGGAGGTCGTGGATGGCGCTGCGCAGACCCGAGGTCGCCCGTCCGAGGGCTTCGATCTCCTCTTCGAAGTCCAGCTTCGGTTGTGCGGCCTGGGACCGCAGGTGGGCAAGCCGCAACGACTGCAGGGCGCCCGAGAGGTCCTGGAGGGCTATGTCGTGCAGGTCCCGCGCTATCCTGCGGCGTTCCTCTCTTTGGGTACGCGCCTCGATCTCCCGGGCGCGCAGGCGATCCCGCTCCTCTTCTACCCGTTTACGCTCGGTTATGTCCAGCAAACCGGCGACCGCGCCGACGATCTCTCCCTCGGCGTTCTTCAGGGGAGCGGTGCTGATGAGGAAGTCGCAATGACCGCCGTCGGGTCTCACTACGCGCGCCTCCCTGCCGACGGTCGTCTCACCTCGCAGGGCCCTCGGTATGGACCACTCCTCCAAGGGAATGCGGCGGCCGTCGGGGTAGTGGGCCACCCCCCACACCTTTGGGAGGTCGTCCAGAGCGGTGCCTTCGAGATTCACCAGCGCCATGCGTCTCGCCGCGGCGTTGGCGAAAGTGAACCTGCCTCTATCGTCGCAGACCAAGATGGCGTCCGCCGCTTGCCCCAGGATCGTCTCGAGCAGGACCTTCTGATCCCGCAGCACCTCCTCGGCCAACTTCCGCTCGGTTATGTTCTCGTGGGCGATCACTGCCCGTGGCTTCCCGGAGCCGGAGAATCGCGTGACCTTTCCCATGAACCAGCGCCGCTGGGTGGGCGAGTGACAGGGGTATTCCATCTCGAAGCTCTCCTGCCGACCGGAGAGCACGGCCCTTATCCCCTCCGCGAAGGCGGAGGCTTCTTCGGAGTATAGACCCGTAGCGGAGTCGCAAACGTGCAGGTAGTTGGAGCCCTCGGAGCCCTTGCCCGGGTCGCCGCCTCCGTTGGCTTTGGCGAACGCCCTCCACACCTCGTTGACGGCGACGATCTCGCCCGACTCGTCAACGATGGCTATGTGCGCGGAGAGGCTATCCAGCGTCTGCTGCAGTTCCCGGCTCCGTTGCGCCTCCTCCTCTCTAGTAGTCTGCTCACGCTCCAGCGCCCCGAGCAACTCAAGCCTCCCGACCACTGCCCTGGCAAACGCCTCGAGCAGCCTCATCTGCTCTTCGCTGAAGTCGACAGACCGGGTGTTTAGCAGGCAGAGGGTGCCGATGGCGTGCCCGGCGGAGGTGATCAGAGGCGTCCCGGCGTAGAAGCGGATGCCGTAGTTCACGCACCAGTATTGCTCTCGGAACTCCTCGGTAGCCAGGAAGTCTTCTACGACGAACGGCGCCTCGTTGTTCACCACGTACTGGCACATGCTGTTATCGAGAGAGTCTTCCCCGGCTTCGGCTTTGTCCGGGGGCAGTTCTCCCGACCAGGCCCTGAAGTACTGCACGTCGGCCAGAGCAAGGTCGACCAGACAAAGGTCCGTGCCGAAAAGGTCACGCACCTCGTCCACCAGCTCCTGGAGGACGTGGTCCACCTTGGGCTGGACCGCTCTCAGATATTCGAGCGCCGCCAGGCGTTCTGCTTCGCGACGGTCCTTGGGGGAGGCTGTGGTGTCGAGCTGATCTCTCTTGAGAGGTGAGGCCACGGTGGAGCTCTCGTCTAATGCGTTTACAGACTCGAATAAGAGTACCACACCAGCGGGGGCGGCTCCGTTCTCGGTCGTAGATCGTAGGAATCCGGATCTCTAATGTCGCCAGGGAGATGGCGGCTGCGAGCGTAGGACAATCGTCCTAGCCACCATTACCCTGCCGTGATAGTCGGAAAGCCCGATGGCAACCCGGCTTGTACGGAGCATACTCGCTAGCGAGATGGTAGTCGGCACACACATAGAGTCGCACTCGTTTATCTTGTGCCTCCGTCGCCGGCGGT
>JALYGY010000285.1 GCA_030776865.1 Actinomycetota bacterium
ACCGAGCGGCCTAAAGTGTTGTTTGAGACGGGACTGCCGCCGCGCTACTACATCCCACCCGAGGACGTGCGCGAGGACGTGCTCGTAGGGAGCCAGAAGACCACCAGGTGCCCGTACAAGGGCGTAGCGTCGTACTGGTCGGTTGAGGCCGGTGGCGAGCGAGTCGAGGATCTCATCTGGTACTACCCGGAGCCGATCCCAGAGGCCGCTAAAATAGAGGGCCACCTGGCCTACTTCAACGAGAAGGTGGACTTCGAGGTGGACGGCGAGAAGCAGGAGCGGCCCAAGACGCAATGGTCGTGATCCTCACCGCTGCAGTGCCCTCAACAGGGCGGGTGCTCTCACAGCTGTGGCAGGACCGTTTGCGCCATGGCCTCCAGGCCGTCGATGTCGTCTGTCTCCAGCCACTGCAGCATCACCCGCTGTACGCCGGCCTCTTCGAGGCGGCCGAGCTGCTCGGCGACCTCCGGCGCGGTGCCGACGATAGCTCCGCGGCCGCGGAGCTCATCGGCCGACTGGCCCGCGAGCTTGCGCTCGACGTCGGCGGTTCTACGACCGGAGACGGCGCGCGTCATCAGCGTCCGGCGCACCCTTTCCGGTGGCCGGCCGACCTCTTGCAGCAACTCGTCCAGGCGGGCGTTGAGCTCGATGAAGCGTTCGGAGGTCACCAAGACCGCGTTCCATTCGTCGGCGTAGCGGGCCGCTAAAGGGAGCGTCCGCCGCGGGCCGTTGCCGCCGATAACGATCGGGGGTCCGCCGGGGCGCGGAGAACGGGGCATCAGCGCCGCGTCGCGCAGCCGGTAGAACTCGCCGTCAAAGGAGACCGGCTCGTCGCTTTGGAGAAGGAGGATCACGACCTGTAGAGCCTCCTCGAAGCGGGCGAACCGGCGGTCGGTGTCGAGCAGGTCGAAGCCGTAGGCTTCGTGCTCGCGCTCCTGCCAGCCGGCGCCGATGCCCAGCCGGAGGCGGCCGCCGGCGAGGTTGTCGACGGCGGAGGCTTGCCAGGCGGTGATGACCGGGTGGCGGAACGAGACCGGCGAGACGAGCGGGCCGAACTCGATCCGGCTCGTGTTGTCCGCCAGGTAGGTCAGCGACGACCACAGCTCTAGAGCGTCAAGGACCGGGCCAGTAGGGTTGGTGAAGTGGTCGGAGCGGAAAAGCCCGGCGTAACCGAGCCCCTCGACGGTCCGCACCAGCCGCTGCCAGCGCTTCCAGTCGATCCCGTCCTGACCCTCGATCATGATCGCGATTTCGAGCACCAGAATCCTCTCCTCTCCGAATGGTAACGGCGCTCATCGTAGCGGCAGCCCGCTACCGGGGCAAAAAGAGCTTGCGGGCGGCGAGGGGGTGCTCCCGTATAATCTGCGAGCAGGTTTTCTAAAGGGTAGGTCGAGATGACTTCGAAGATCAGGAAGATCACCCTGGAGCGTACTCCCTGCTACGGTCCGTGTCCGGTCTACAAGGTAACGGTCTCGGGAACGGGACAGGTGGAGTATTTCGGGGAAGCCCACGTCGATAAAGCGGGCACCCACAGGTGGCGAATATCCCGAAGAAGACTGCAACGCTTGGCAGAGGCTTTGGAGAGGGCGAACTACCTCCATGCGGAAGGCGGCCACACGAGGGGCGGGGTAACCGATGCTCCTGGCCCCTCCATCTCGGTCGAGTATGCTGATGGAAGCTCCTGGAGCACCGTCCGTTTCCAAGGAGCCCCAGCTGCCCCGGATGCGCTTACGGACCTGGGAGATGAGATCGACCGGATCACCGGCGTCGAAAGATACACGGAGCCGGACTTCCCGCCAGAAGGTAACCGCGCCAACACAAGGACCTACCTGCTCACCTGGAATCCGGAGAAGGCTTACAAATGGGAGGATCTGCAAGACTGTATAGATGACGTCAGGGATCATGGCTTCTACGCGACAGCGTGGAGCTGTGGCCGCAACCGGAAGATAACCGCCGGGGACCGCATATTCATGATGCGCCAGGGCCACGAGAGCAGAGAGCGGCGAGGAATCTTTGCTTCAGGGTGGGCCACGTCAGACGTCTACGAACAAGAGCATTGGGACGAGACCGAGGCGAGAAAGGGCAAGCTCGCTCTGTACGTCCCTATTCGTCTGGACGTTCTGCTCGACTCCGATTCCGAGCCGATACTCCCCCGCTCCGTATTGAGAGAGGACCCGCTGGCAGGAGGTCCCTGGGACGCGCGGTCCGGCGGCGTTGCGATCCCCGCCGAGATAGCCGCCGAGCTCGAGAGAGAGTGGGCGGGCTTGTTGAGCTACAGCACCTTCGGCAGGTATCCCGGACGCGACCCCTCGAACGCTTCCAGTTCGTCCTCGTGGGTGAGCGTAAGCCCTATATCGTCGAGACCGTTGAGGAGCCGGTAGCGGGTAAAGTTGTCGAAGGCGAAGGGCTCCTCGAAGCCGGGTCCTTGCACGACGCGACCTTCGAGGTCCACCGTGATCTCGGCTTCGGGATCCTCGCGCACGGTGTCGAGAAGCTCCTGGATCGCCTCCTCCGACAGCTCCACCGCGAGCAGCCCGATCTTGGCGCAGTTGTTCTTGAAGATGTCGGCGAAGGAGGGCGCGATGACCGCCCCGAAGCCGTAGTCTTGTATGGCCCACGGCGCGTGCTCGCGGCTCGAGCCGCTGCCGAAGTTCTCACCGGCGAGCAGGACGACCGCACCCTCGTGCTCGGGCCTGTTCATCACGAAGTCAGGGTCCTCGCGCCACTGGGAGAAGAGGAACCGGCCGAAGCCGGTGCGCTCGATGCGCTTGAGGGCGTCGCTCGGGACGATCTGGTCCGTGTCCACGTCGTCCCAGCCGAGCGGGAGCGCCTTGCCCGATACCTTCTTTACCGGCTCCATCAACCCACCTCCAGTGGCACGCCGAGCTCGCTGGGAGAGGCGAAGCGGCCCATCACGGCGGTCGCCGCCGCGACTACGGGGCTCACGAGGTGCGTTCTTCCGCCCTTGCCCTGGCGCCCTTCGAAGTTGCGGTTGCTGGTAGAGGCGCAGCGCTCGCCAGGGGAGAGTATGTCCGGGTTCATCCCGAGGCACATCGAGCAGCCGGCGTTGCGCCACTCGAATCCGGCCGACGTGAAGACCTGGTCCAGGCCCTCCTCCTCGGCCTGGGCTTTCACGCGCATCGAGCCGGGGACGACGAGCGCCCGGATGCCCTCTTTCACTCTATGGCCTTCGAGCACCCGCGCGGCGGCCCTCAGGTCCTCGATGCGGGCGTTGGTGCACGATCCGAGGAAGACGGTATCCACCTCGATCTCCCTTATCGGGGTGCCGGGAGCGAGGCCCATGTACTTCAGGGCCCGCTCGTGGCCCTCGTTTTGCGGCTCGGGAACCTCCCCGTCGAGCGGGACGGTCTGCGCCGGGGTCGTCCCCCAGGAGACGTAGGGGAGGAGCTCTCGAGCATCTATGACGACCTCCTTGTCGTACTCGGCGCCATCGTCGGTCGGGAGTGTCCTCCAGTACTCGAGGGCCCGCTCCCAATCCTCACCTTTGGGGGCGTGCTCCCGGCCCTCCAGGTACGAGTAGGTCGTCTGATCCGGCGCGACGAGCCCGGCCCTCGCGCCGCCCTCGATGGACATGTTGCAGACGGTCATCCTACCCTCCATCGAGAGCGAGCGCACCGCCCCGCCCCGGTACTCGATGACGTGACCGACCCCGCCGCCGGTCCCGATGCGGTGGAGGATGCCGAGCATGAGATCCTTGGCGCTCACGTCGGCTGGCAGCTCGCCCTCGACGGTAACGGCCATCGTCTTCGGCCGCCGCTGCGGAAGCGTCTGGGTCGCGAGGACGTGCTCGACCTCACTCGTGCCGATACCGAAGGCTAGAGCCCCGAACGCGCCGTGGGTCGCGGTGTGGGAGTCGCCGCAGACGATCACTATCCCCGGCTGCGTCAGACCCACCTCGGGCCCGATGACGTGGACGATCCCCTGCCCTATGGAGCCCCAGGGATGCAGCCGGATG
>JALYGY010000286.1 GCA_030776865.1 Actinomycetota bacterium
GTCGCTTCCCGCACGTGCGGTCGGGGCACCACATCCCTTCCTATCTACGCCAGCAGCTACTCTACCGCAGCAAGGAGTAGTCTGGCGCATTCGAGAGTGCGAAAATGCGCTCAAGGGGAGTTTAGAATCCCAGGGGTGCGAAACCGGGGCCGAAAGGGGTAGGTTGATGCAGCAGATCTTGTGGGGCATCGGCGGCATGGCCTTTCTCCTCGTCCTTGCCTTCTTGCTTTCGACGAACCGTCGGGCGATAAAGCCGCGCACCGTGTTTGGAGCGCTGGCGATACAGGTCGCCTTCGGGATCATCGTCCTGTACTGGGAGGCTGGCCAGCAGGTCCTCAAGGCGGTATCGAGTGGCGTCCAGGCGATCATAAACTCCTCCAGAGAGGGGATCCAGTTCCTCTTCGGGCCAGTCCTACCGGAACAGGGCCTGATCTTCGCCTTCCAGGTCTTGCCGGTCATAATCTTCTTCGCCTCCCTCACCTCGGTGCTCTACCACTGGAACATCCTGCAGTGGGTCGTCACGATCATCGGTGGAGCGCTCCAGAAGGCGCTGCGTACAAGCCAGGCCGAGTCGATGAACGCCACCGCCAACATCTTCGTCGGACAGACCGAGGCGCCGCTTGTGGTGCGGCCCTACATAGATCGGATGACCAACTCCGAGCTCTTCGCCGTGATGGTGGGAGGACTCTCGACCGTCGCAGGCTCGGTGCTGGTCGGCTACTCACTACTCGGGGCGCGGCTCGAGTATCTGATCGCCGCGAGCTTCATGGCCGCCCCGGCGGCCCTCTTGATGGCCAAGATCATCATGCCCGAAACCGAAGAGCCGGAGACCGCGGGCAAGGCAGCAACCGAGGCGGCCGAGACAGCAACTAGCGATACGGACGAAGAAGAGACAGAACCAGAAGAAGAGGCAAGCGAAAACCCGCTGCGCCACCGCAACGTCATAGATGCCGCGGCGGCCGGCGCCTCCGACGGCCTGAGGTTGGCCCTGAACGTGGGAGCGATGTTGGTTGCCTTCATCTCCCTCATAGCGCTCCTCAATCTGATTCTGGGGGCCATCGGCGGTCTGGTCGGCTTTCCGGACCTGACCTTCCAGCTGATCCTGGGCTACATCTTCTCCCCGATCATGTTCATCATCGGGGTGCCGTGGAACGAGGCCATAGACGCGGGCAGCTTCCTCGGGCAGAAGCTCATCCTCAACGAGTTCGTCGCCTTCTCGAACTTCGGGCCGCAGGCCAGCGAGTTCTCGCAGAAGACGGCGGCCATCATAACCTTCGCGCTCACGGGGTTCGCCAACTTCGGATCTTTAGCGATCCTGCTCGGGGGCCTGGGCGGGATCGCGCCTAGCCGCCGGCCCCAGATCGCCCGGTTCGGCATCAGGGCGGTCCTGGCCGGTACGCTCGCCAACCTGATGAGCGCCACGATCGCCGGCATCTTGATCGGAGGTTCTTGAACATGGGACGCAGGGCCGTGATCGCGGTACTCGACGGGGTCGGCGCCGGCAACGCCCCCGACGCAGCAGAGTTTGGGGACGAAGGTGCGAACACCCTCGCCAACACCGCGAGGGCGGCCGGCGGCCTGGAGGTGCCGAACCTACAGAAGCTCGGCCTCGGCAACGTGGTGGAGGTAGAGGGCGTGCCACCCGAATCGGCTCCCCGCGCCTCCTGCGGGCTCATGGTCGAGCGCTCGGCGGCCAAAGCTACGCTCGTCGGGCACTGGGAGATGATGGGGATAGTCTCCGAAGACCCGCTGCCGACCTACCCGGACGGCTTTCCCGAGGAGATAATCTCGCGCTTCGAGGACGAGACTGGGCGCAAGGTCGTCGGGAACAAGCCGGCCTCGGGCACCACCATCATCGAGGACCTCGGGCCGGAGCAGCAGGAGAGTGGGGCCTGGATCGTCTACACCTCGGCCGACTCCGTCTTCCAGGTCGCCGCCCACACGGGTGTCATTCCCCTAGGGGAGCTCTACGAGGCCTGCGAAAAGGCCCACAAGATGCTTATCGGGGAGGGCAGGATCATGGTCGAGCGCGTCATTGCCCGTCCCTTCCACGGCGAGCCGGGCGCCTACGAGCGGGAGAACGAGAACCGCCACGACTATGGCATAAGCCCGCCGAGTGCGACCTACATGGACCTGATAAAAGACGCTAGCCACCCAGTTGTGGCGGTAGGCAAGATCCGGGACATCTTCGACGGCAAGGGTATCACCGAACACCTCCCAGCCCAGCCCGACGACAACGCCAAGGTGGACGCGATCCTGGACTCTTTAGGGCGCCTCGAGAGCGGCCTCGTCTTCGCCAACCTCGTGGACTTCGACGCCAAGTACGGCCACCGGCGAGATCCCAAAGGCATGGCCGAAAACCTCGAGCGCTTCGACGACCGGCTGGCGGAGCTGCTCGGCACCCTGACAGACGAAGACGCTCTCATCATCACCGCCGACCACGGCAACGACCCGACCTTTAAGGGGACGGATCACACCCGCGAGCGCGTCCCGCTCCTCGCCGTCGGTGCAGATGATCCCAAAGACCTCGGCGTCAGGGAGGTCTTCTCTGACGTGGGAGCGACGGTCGCGGGGTGGCTCGGCGTCGAAAAGGACGGGCTTCCGGGAGAGGACTTCTTGCGATGAGCCCGGTGCTCGACGCGTTCTGAACCTGCCTTGACTGCTAGGTGGGTGGGTGGCATTGGCGGGAGCCTAGAACAACGGGGCGCGGCGTGAGCCTGCTGCGGGCGGGACTCCTGTTCTGGTTCCTGGTGTTCTGCGCTCTGACGAGCGCCTGGTTCTTCGTGGGCGCCCTGCGCGACCTGGACCGCCAGCTCGCGTGGTACTCGGCCATCGCCTTCGTCCTGTTGTCTGCGGCGGCCGCGGCGGAGCTGGCGTGGAGGTTGCCTTGAGATCCCGCCCGTCGCATGCTAGGTGCTGCGCGGGAGGACCGCCGTTAGAATGGACGGGGCGGCTGGAGATGGGCGGGACGTTCGGGGAAAGGAGTGTCTCTTGTCCTACGCGAACGCGATTCTCGACGCCATAGAGACCAAGAAGTTCGGCGGGGAGCTCTCGGAAGAGGTCATCCGCGCCGTGGTCGAAGGCTACACCGAGGGTGCGGTGCCGGACTACCAGATG
>JALYGY010000287.1 GCA_030776865.1 Actinomycetota bacterium
GCGAGCCACTCGGAGTTGTGGCGCACCTCGGTCCTCTCGCGGTCCAGGACCAGGTAAGCCTGGTCGAGGTAGGTCAGGGTGTTCGCCTCGATCTCCTCCGGAGAGAGCACCGGGCGGGTCTTGGATCTCCCAGAGGGGTCACCCACCCGCGCGGTGTAATCCCCTATGACCAGTACCGCCGTGTGACCGAGGCGCTGGAACTCCTGGAGCTTCCTGAGAACCACGACGAAGCCGAGGTGGATGTCGGGGGCGGTCGGGTCTATCCCGAGCTTGACCCTGAGAGGCTCGCCGCTCCTCAGGCGGCGATCCAACTCCTCCCGGGGGATGGCGTCCACCGCGTTGCGGTAGATGCGTTCGAGATCTGGACCACCGTTCATTAACAGGTCGTAACTTCCTCGCAACAGAAGAGTAACCGGTCTCAAGGTAGTGTAGTATACCGGCCCGATGGCTCGCACCTCCCAGAGCGGAAGGGGACGGATCAGGGCTCCCCGACGAGCAGGTTCCGGACGTCCGGTCCGGCTCCCGAGCTCCAAGAAGCGGCGCTTCCCTTACGGAGACCTCAAGAAAAAGATCCTGCGCGCTACGGGCATCTTCGCTCTGTGCGTCCTGGTCGCCGCCGTTGGGTCGGTGGCTGGAGGCTACCTCGGCCTTATCAGGAGCGTGGACCTGTTGGGGAAGCCGCAGAATCACCAGGAGACGCATCCGACCTACATATACTCTGCACCCTTGGGTGGAAACGACGCATCGCGCCGCGTCATCGGCACGATATTCCAGGGAGAGAACCGAAAGGCTGCCTCCAGGGAGGAGATGCCACTGCACCTGCTCAACGCGCTGGTCGCCAAGGAGGACGAGCGGTTCATGGAGCACGGGGGCGTGGATCTGTGGGGGATCATGCGGGCGCTGTACGTGGACATCCGGGCCGGCGAGGCAGTCGAGGGGGCGAGCACCATCACCCAGCAGTACGTCAGAAACGCCTATCTCTCGCAGGACCGCACCATCGTCCGCAAGATCAAGGAGGCCCTGATCGCCATAGAGATAGAGCGCCGGGAGCCCTCGAAGGACCAGATCCTCGCTGATTACCTGAACACCGTCTATTTCGGCAACAACGCTTACGGGGTTGAGGCTGCCGCCGAAACCTACTTCAACGAATCCGTGGAGGACCTGACCATCGCCGAGTCCGCGACCCTGGTGGGTCTTCTTTGGTCTCCCTCGACCCTCGGAGAGGACCGTGAGGCGGCCCACTACCAGCGCGACCTGGTGCTAAAGAAGATGTTCGACACCGGCTACATCACGGGCGCAGACTACACGGCGGCACGCGAGGAACCGATGCCGGAGCGGTGGCCGGTGGCCCCGATGAATCAGTCCGGTCTGACGGGTCCGGCGCTCACCCGCGACTTCGCAGAGCTGGTGCAAGGGGAGCTCGTCAGCAAGTACGGGGCGAACACGGTCTTGCAGGGCGGTCTGAGCGTCTACACGACCCTGGACCTCGAGGCGCAGGTGACGGCCAGAGAGGTCCTCTACGACCCGGGCGGGTACCTGCCCAGCCCGCAGAGCCCGGACGCCGCCCTCGTCTCCCTGGAGGCGGAGACCGGGCGCATAACAGCGATGCTCGGCAACAGGGACCAGCGCTCCCAATTCAACCTGGTGACCCAGGGCAGACGGCAGCCGGGCAGCGCGTTCAAGCCCTTTGCCCTCATCGCCGCTTTGGAGCAGGGAATAGACCCCGAGGCGAAGTTTGTCTCCAAAGGCAAGGAGTATCTGGTCGATGTGGGTACCGACAGGCCCGAGCGTTGGAAGGTCAAGAACTACGACGGTGTCGAGCGGGGCAGGATCTCCCTCAGAGAAGCCCTGTGGTGGTCGGATAACACGGTGTTCACGGACCTGGTGATGAACGCCAACGGCCGCGGGCTCGAGGGCGGACCCGCCGCGGTCGTAGACGTCGCCAGGAGGTGCGGCATAACGACGGACTTCGGCCAGCGCCCCCACCCTTCCGTGGTGCTCGGTACCCAGGAGGTCTCGCCCCTCGACCTGACGGTGGCCTACGCGACCATCGCGAACGGGGGACGCCGGGTCGAGCCCACCACGGTCTCCAAGGTCGTGAGCAACGAGGGGCAAGAGGAAGAGAGGGTTCTCTACAAGGCGCCAGCACAACCGGAAGGCGAGCGGGTGATAGACCCTGAGATAGCCCACGAGGCGACCGAGATCATGGTAGGAGACGTTACGGAGGGCATCGCGAGCGACGCCTCTCTGGGCGACCGTCCCGTAGCCGGCAAGACAGGCACCAGCGAGAACTTCTTCGACGCCTGGTTCGTCGGCTACACCCCGCAGCTGCTAACCGGCCTCTGGTTGGGATACGCGGAGGGCGGACAGACCCTCGAGTACGACCTGGAGTACGCCAGGGAGCTGAACGGCCTCTCCGGAGGCATCGCGCCAGCCATGATCTGGAAGACCTACATGGAGGAGGTGCTCGAGGGAGAGCCGGTCGAGAAGTTCGAGGGCGTGAGGTTGCCCGCGGAGAAGAAGCGGTCATCCCAAAGGGGCACCGAATCATCGAACGTCGGCCCGCCGCAGGCCCCCCACCCGGCGGGCGCCGAACGTTTCCCCGGCGGCGTCTCCGACATCAACCCCTGGAGAGGCAACCCCAACAACGTCAACACCTCTAGCGCCGGTCCCTCCAGCGTTGACCCGTCCAGCGCCGGTCCTTCGAGCGTCAGCCCTTCCAGGAGCTCCGCAACCCCTGCCCCTCGAGCCGCTTCGGCGCCACCGAGACGTTAGCGTCACCGGAGACGAGGTAGCGCCACGGCAGCTCCACCCCGCGCGTGATACCTACGCGGGTGGTCGCCACGATCTCCCCCTCGGACGGCACTCCTCGGGAGATGGTAAGAACTCCCCCCGTCAGGTCGTGGCCGTCCTTCGCCAGGTCTACACCGAGGGCCTGGGTCAGCCTTCCGGGCCCATCGCACAGACTCGTTCTCCTACCGCGCCGCCGAACCATCAGCGCCTGACCCTCCAGGGGTCGCAGCGCCCGGATCAGGACCGCGCTCCCTATCCCCTCCCCCTCGCAAACTACGTTGAGCAGGTGGTGTATCCCGTAGGAGAGGTAGACGTAGGCGAGCCCCGGCCCGTCGAACATGGTGCGATTGCGCATCGTCGGGCCGTTGTAGGCGTGGCAGGCGGGGTCCTCCGGCCGGTAGGCCTCGGTCTCGACGATGATGCCGGAGGTGAAGCCTTCGGGGGACTGGTGGTCCAGAACGCAGCCCAGAAGGTCCACCGCAACCTCCCGGGGATCCCTGTCATAGAAGCCGGTCTTTAGAATATCCTCGGGGATTCCTGCTCTCCGGTGAGATCCGTTATCCGGCGCGAGAGCTCGTCGAGGTCCAAGCCCGCCTCCGAGCGTATGGAGGACTTCAGCAGGGGACGGACCTGTCCTATCTGGAGCTGCAGCTCCCGCAGGAGCTCGATGGCTCCACTCTCGGTACCGACCACGTCCCGGAGGATGGTGCCCTCGGTCCGGCCAGCCACCAGCGGCTCCGGTAAACCATCGACGTAGACGAGGGTGCGGCGACCGCTGCCCCGATCCTCCTCTATCGGGACGAGGGCCACGATCTTGTCGGCCCGCACGTATTTGCCGAATCCCAAAGAGACGATGCGATCAGAGACCACCTTCATGTAGATAAAGTCTCCATTTCGCAAGGAGTTAAAACTCGTGGACGCACTTGCGGTCTGCTTTGTGGGCTTGGCAAGCCATAACCCCTTCCGGCCTTCGATCCCTTGCTCGTGTCCCGAGTACCCAGCAGCTACCCCTAATCCTTGCCCCGCTTCTCCTGTTCCTTGCGCCTCTCTTCCACCCTCTCCTGTGCTTCCTCCCGCCTCTCTTCCCGCCTCTTCTGCGCTTCCTCTCGTCTCTTCTCCGCTTCCTTGGCCACTTCTTCCGCCGCCTCGCCACCCGCAGGTGATGCCGAGGCGGTTGCCGTCGGGGTGGCAGGCGAGGCGCTCGGCGAGGCGCTCGGCGAGGCGCTCGTCGTAGGCCCCTGAGCCGGACCCGTGCTCACGATCACGTCCACGGCGGTGCCCCGCTCTACGTCGGTCCCCGCCACGGGATCTTGGGCCATCACTGCACCCTCGACGAATTCGTCGCTAGCAGCCCTATCCCGGGAGCCGAGCAAGAGCCGCGCCTCGTCGAGCCGCTGCTCCGCTCCGCCCAGCGTCAGGCCCACCACCTCAGGGACCTTGACCCGCTGCGCGCCGCCCGCGCCGGGCGTATCCTGGCCCGAAGGTCCCCACAACAGAGCCCAGGCGAGGCCGCCGAGCAGGGCCACGCCCAGGAGCAGGGCAAGCAAGGGCAAGAGAGCGTGCCGCCGCCTGCGGCTGGCGGGAGGGTTGGATCCCCTACCGGGTGCGACGACGGGGGGTGGTGTACGAGTCTTCCCCGTGTCCTGGGAGATCTGCGCGGTCCTCTGCACCCCTGGCCCCGCGGCGAGCGGCGGGAGCTCGTCGCGCACCCGCCGGAGGTCCTCCGCGAGCTGGGCCGCCCCCGCGTAGCGGTCCTCGGCCCTCTTGGCGAGCAGCTTCGCGGTGAGGGCGTCGAGCGCTTCCGGCACCGCGGGGTTGACCTCCCGTGGATGGCGTGGCGGCTCATCTAGGTGCTTCATCGCCGTAGCGATCGGGTCGTCGGCCGTGTAGGGCAGTTCGCCGGTGAGCATCTCGTAGAGAACCACCCCGAGGGAATACAGATCGCTCGCAGGTCCCACACGCTCGCCCCTCACCTGCTCGGGGGACATATAGGCCGCGGTACCCAGGACCAGGTTCGTCTCGGTCATCGTCCTCGACGAAACGGCCCGCGCTATCCCGAAGTCGGCCACCTTCGCCGCACACCCCGAGGCGGTAAGCAGCACGTTCTGAGGTTTTATGTCGCGGTGGACTATGCCACGTTCGTGCGCGACTGCGAGGGCCTCGGCCACCTGCGAGGCTATCCCGGCAGCCTCGCCGGGGTTCAGAGACCCCTCCCCCTTTATGCGCTCCTTGAGGGTGCCTCCGGGGACATGCTCCATGGCCATGTAGTAGGTGCCACTCTCGGACCGCCCCTGATCGTAGACCTGCACGATGTTGGGGTGGTTGAGTGATGCGGCGTTCCTCGCTTCGCGCCTGAAGCGCTCGACGAACTGTTCGTCGTCGGCGTACCGTTCCCTCAAGACCTTGAGCGCCACGTCCCGCTCCAGGATCTCGTCGTGGGCCAGGTACACCTCCGCCATGCCCCCGCCGCCCAAGATCTCTACCAGCATGTAGCGGTCGCCCAGGATCCTCCGCTGCATGGGACTCATTCTATCCGTATCGCCTGGCCTTGGTTGCCGGACCTAGTGGAGGTGGTGTATCGCACACGCTTTGTATGGAGGTCGTTTTGGGGAGTTCGAGGTAGGAAACCGGCCGGAGCCCGGCTCAGGATCAGGACTCCGACCGGACACAATGGCGGGGAGCTGCTGCAAGACCTTCCCGTCTCGAAGATCAGGAGGTTCGGCGCCTCAGCAGCATGGCCGCCACGATCCCCGCACCGATCAACAAACCCCTGCCACGGCCGACAGCAAGGACAATATGGGCGCCCCTCCGGTCGTCGGCAACGCGGTGGTGTCCGTGCCGGAATCGTCGGTAGCGCTGACCGTAGCGGTAGGCGTGGCGCTCGCCGTGGCGCTCGCCGTGGGCGTAGCGCTAGCTGTGGGGCTGGCCACTACGTCGTCCCCCGTGGGGTTGTCGTCAAAGCCCCGGACTCCACCGCGATCATCCTCTCTGAGATCATCCCCGCTAGGATTATCGTCGAAGCCTCGTTCGCCCCCGCGATCATCCCCTCGGAGGTCGTCCTCTGAGGGGTTGTCGTCCTGGGCAAACGCCGCCGGCGCGAAGACCAGCGCGGCCAGCGCCAGCGCCACCACCAGCATCAGGGATCTACGTATCTTCTCAACCTCTCTGCGCTTCGGTTCCATGACCATTCCAGCCTAACAGCGCGGTAGCGACCGGGGTTACAGAACGGGCAAATCTCGATTACAGAAAGGTAAAGGCCCAGAAGACCTCCGAAGAACCTTGACGACGGTAATTGGAGGATGACGCAGATCATGCGCCCGAGGCAAGATTCTAGCCACCCGGCGCCGTGCTCGTTAAGCAGAACGCGGAATCGTAGCGAGGCCCAGATGTTTGGGCACGTGAGGTTCTCTGAGTTTCATCATAGCGGCCTCCCTGCAAAGTGGGTATATTCTACGGCGTGCGGCTGAGCGGAAGAGCGAAAGGGCTTGTCGGAGAGAGGGTCGAGCTGCGGCGCCACGCCCGCGAGAACTACCAGCTCTACGGTGAGTGGTACGGGGATCCGGAGATCTGGCGCCTGACCAGCTGGGCGGCAGGGCCTTTGAGCCCCTCCGCGGTGGAACGTCTCTTCGAGGACAGGGAGCTCTCCACCACAGACGACTCCTTCGCCATCCACCTCAAAGACGAGGAGAGGCCCATCGGGGTGGTCAGCCTCATGAACATCAGCGAGGCCAACGATTCCGCGGAGCTCTCCGTGATCGTGGGCCACCCGGAGGACCGCCATCACGGATACGGGGCCGAGGCCATCGACACGATCCTCCGCTACGGCTTCGAGGAGCTGCGCCTGAACCGCGTGGGCTTGAGCGTCTTCGAGTTCAACGAGGACGCGATCTCGACCTACGAGAAACTCGGCTTCCGAGAGGAGGGACGCCTTCGCCAAGCTTTGAAGCGTGACGGCGCGTTTCATGACGCCATCCTGATGAGCGTACTGGGGTCCGAGCGGCGGCAGACCTCTAGGTCCTGACGCGGGCCCCGAACCTCTCCTCGAGCCGGGCCGAGATGCGCCCGATCTCGCCGTTGACGTCCTCGTCGGTCAGCGTCCTCTCACCCTGGAAGGTGAAGCTTAGGGCGACGCTCTTCTGGCCCTCGGGCACCTGTGGTCCCTCGTAGACGTCGAAGACGCGCGTCTTGGTGAGGATGGGACGGCGCAGCTCTCCTATCGAAGAGAGCATGTCGCCCACCGGTACCCGAGCCTCCACCAAGACCGCGAGGTCCCGGCTCACGGCGGGCACGTTGACGAAAGGCTCGAAGCGCGGCGCCGGGTCGGGCTCGGAGAGGGCGAGATCCAGCTCGAAGGCAGCGACCGGCCAGCCCTCGAGCCCGAATCTCTCGGCTACCTCGGGATGCAGCTCACCGACCCATCCCGCCTCCGACCCGTCCACCCGCACGGCGGCGGAGCGGCCGGGATGCAGGAATGGCCGCGCCCGAGGCTCGAACGCCGCGCAGGGCACCAGCCGCTCGACGAGGCCTTTCGCCTCGAAGAAGCCGGCCCGGAACTCCGGGACGTTCCACCCGGCCGGGCGCACGGTCCCGGCGAGGACCGCACCGATCCTGGCATCCTCCACCACGCCCATGAGCCGCGCGGCCTCCTCGCCATCGTCGAGCTCGCCGGTCATGCGGAAGCTTAGAGCAGCCTCCCGCAACTCCGGGGGCAGGGGCTGCGGAACAAAGACGTGGCCCACCTCGAAGAGCCCCCCGCCCCGCACCCCGAAGGCCCGGTTGCGCGCCATAGCATCGAGCAAGCCAGGCAGGATTATCGTGCGCAGATTGCCCCCCTCCGCGCTTAAAGGGTTTTTCACGCGGACGGTGCTCCTTCCCTCTCCGAGCACCTCCGTCCAGCGGTCTGGGCCGAAGGGGTAGGTGAGGGCTTCGGCGAGGCCGAGGTCGGCGAGCAGGCGCCTGAGAAGCCGGATCTTGCGCTGCTCCTGTGTCAGGGCGCCGGGTCGGGGGACGCCAGGGAGTTTCTCGGGCACGTGATCGAGGCCGACTAGCCGTCCAACCTCCTCGACTAGGTCCGCCTCCCGGCGGAGGTCTCGGCGGAAGGTCGGTACCGTGACCGAGAGCCGCCCGTCTTCCCGCTGCACCTCGCAACCCAGCGATTCGAGCCTTGCCGCCGCCTCTTCCGGCCTCACCGGCATGCCGAGCAGAAGCTCCACCCGCTCGAGCCTGAGCGAGACCCGCCACGGCTCGACCGGCTCGGGATAGTGGCTCAAGGTGTCGGGGGCAGCACGGCCGCCCGGCTGCTCGGTCAAGAGGCCTATCACGCGGTCCATGGCGTAGCCCACCATGTTCGGGTCCAGACCGCGCTCGAAGCGGCTCGAGGCGTCCGTGCGCAACCCCAGCCTCTCGGAGGTCTCAAGGATGTTGCGGCCGTTGAAGGTTGCGACCTCGATCAGGGCATCCACCGTCTCTTCACCCACTTCGGCGTCCTCGGCGCCCATGACGCCGGCGATGACGAGGCCCCGCTCCTCGTCGGCTATGACGAGCATCTCATCGTCGAGCCTACGGGTCGAGCCGTCGAGGAGGGTTATCTTCTCCTCGCGCCTCGCCCGGCGGACCACTATGCCCTCCCTGACCTCCTTTGCGTCGAAGGCGTGTATGGGCTGCCCGGTCTCGAGCATAGCGTAGTTGGTCGCGTCCACGACGGCGTTTATTGCCCGCATACCGCCGGCGTAGATCCGGCGCCGCATCCACAGCGGAGCCCGGCGACCGGGCGTGAGGTTCGAGACACGTCGCAGGTCGTAGCGCGGGCACAGGTCCTCGGCCTCCACGCGCAACCCGTAGGCTTCCGTCGGCTCGCCGTCCGCCTCGAAATACGGTTGGGAGACGTTGAAGCCGGTGCGCAGGATGGCGGCCAGCTCGCGGGAGATGCCGATCATCCCCCACAGGTCCGGCCGGTTGGGCATGACGTCTACCTCGAGCACCGTCTCGCCCACGGGGAAGTACTCCTCCAGCGGACGACCGACCTCGTAGGCGTCGTCGAGGAGCAGGATCCCCTCGTGATCCGGCGAGATACCCAGCTCGCGCTCGCTCATCATCATCCCGTAGGATTCGAGGCCCCTGAGTCTCGCCTTCTTCAGCCTCGTGCCGTCGGCCATGATGCTTCCCGGTAGCACCACGGGTACACGGGCGCCGGGGAAAGGGTTGGCGGCGCCCGCCACGATCTGGACCACCCTCCTGCCGAGATCCACCTTCCCCACGAAGAGCCGGTCGGCGTTCGGATGCGGCCCGAACTCCTGCACCTCCCCCACCACGACCTCCCCGTCGAGCACGCCGAGCCTCTCCACGCCGTCCACCTCCTGGCTGTGCAGCGAGATGAGCGCGACCAGCTCATCGACCGTAAGATCGAAGTCCACGTACTCGCGGAGCCAGCTTAGCGGAACACGCAAGAGCCTTACCCTTCTAGAACTGCCGCAAAAAGCGCAGGTCGCCCTCGAAGAACAACCGCAGGTCAGGGACGCCGTACTTGGTCATCGCCATGCGGTCCGGGCCCATCCCGAAGGCAAAGCCGGTGTAGTGCTCCGGATCGTAGCCGACCTCCGCAAGAACAGCCGGGTCCACCATACCGGCACCCAGCATCTCGAGCCAACCCGCCCCCTTGCAGACCTTGCAGTTGGGATCGGCCCCGCCACAGACAAAGCAGCTCACGTCGAGCTCCACCCCCGGCTCCACGAACTGGAAGTAGCTGGGCCGCAGGCGTATCTTCACGTCTTCGCCAAAGATGTGCCGGGACATCGCGGCGAGCGTGCCCTTGAGGTGAGCGAGGGTGAGCCCCCTGTCCACGGCGAGACCCTCGACCTGGTTGAACACGGGGGTGTGGGTTGGGTCGGAGTCGCGCCGATATACCCTACCCGGACACACGACGTAGACCGGCGGTTCCTGCGAGAGCATGGTCCTTATCTGGACCGGCGAGGTGTGGGTCCTCAGGACCAGCCCGTCGTCGAGAAAGAAGGTGGCCTGCATCCCGCGCGCCGGGTGTCCCGGCGGGATGTTCAGGGCCGTGAAGTTGTAGTAGTCGGTCTCGACCTCAGGTCCCTCGGCGACCCTGTAACCCAGGCCCACGAAGAAATCCACGACCTCGTCTATGACCCGCTGCGAGGGATGCAAGTGTCCCTTCGGGAAATCCACGCCGGGGAGCGTGACGTCCACGGCCTCCGCCCACAGTCGCCTCTCGCGCTCCCCGGCGGCGAGTTCTCCGCTCCTCGACCCCAGTGCCCCCTCGATCTCACGCGAGGCGAGGTTCGCCGCCCTCCCGACCTCCTTGCGGCTCTCCGGCGAGAGCGAGCCGATGCGCTTCTTGATCCCGGTGATCTCCGCCGAGCGTCCGAGGAAATGTACGCGAACCCTCTCGAGCTCTGCGGTGGAACCGGCGGCGGCGACGGCGGCGAGGGCCTCCGACTTCAGCTCTTCTATGCGCTCCTTGACCGCCATACAGGGCGCTCATGGTAGCACACGCATATACGCTTCGTAGAGCAGGATCGAGGCCGCGGTCGCCGCGTTGAGAGAGGCTGCCTTGGAGGGTATGGTCGTCCGTACTTCGCTGGCCTCGGCGATCTCCTCGGGCAGCCCAGCGCCCTCGGCGCCGACGACGATCAGGAGCCTTCCCTCAGGCAACGAGCGCGGCGATTCCCCCGAACCCAAGATCGCCGCTACCGACCCGAAACCCGCGCTTCGCGCCTCCCGCAGGAATTCCATGGAATCCAGCTCCCGTGCTACCGGGGCGTGGAAGATGGAGCCCATCGTGGCCCGGACGGTCTTGGGGTTGTAGAGGTCGGCGCAGCCCTTGGAAAGGGCGACCCCGGCTCCGAAGGCGTGGGCGGAGCGGATGGTCGTGCCGACGTTGCCTGGGTCCTGCACGCCGTGCAACAGGACGACGCGCCCGGTCGTCGAGAGCAGCGCGCCGGCGGAGACGTCCACAAAGGGAAAGACCCCGACCGGGCCGGTCGGGGTCTTGAGCGTCGAGAGGCGTCGCACCTCTTCCGGTTTGTCGAAGAGCCTCTTTGGCTCCTCCTTGGACTCCTGGATCAGGGTCTTACCCTCGGCCAGAAACAGGCGCTCTGCCTCACGGTGCTTTTTGACGTCGAGCTTCGCCGCCCGCTTGAGCGAGACCGCCGGGGGCCCCGGCTTCCACCCCTCAGGCGTCGTCGGCCTTCGCTTTGGCCGCCTTCTGCACGTCGCCGACGGTGATGCGCCCGCCCTGACCCGTGCCCTCTACGCCAGAGAGGTCCACGCCGAGCTCGTTCGCCTTGCGCTCCGCCGCTTCGGTGGCGTGCACCTTGCCCTCCTCGTCGGCAGCCTCCTCCACGTCCTCTACGACGACGCGCCCCTCGGCGCCGGAGCCCTCGACGGACCCGAGGTCCACATCCAGCTCCCCGGCCCTGCGCTCGGCGGCGTCGGTGGCCTCCACCTCGGCGTTCCCCCGCCTCTCAGGCTCCTGGGCGGCCCGCTTCGACGCGGGCTCGGCGTGCACCTTTCTCTCGACCTCGATGCGCCTCTGAACGGGTTGGCCGTCGAGGGCATTCCTGGCCTGCGCCGCGAGCGCGGCGAAGGCTTCAGGCTCGGTTGCTGCGAGGTCGGCGAGGATCTTGCGGTCGAGGTCTATCTCGGCGAGCCTCAGACCGTGGACGAACTGCGAGTAGGAGAGACCGTGCTCGCGCGAGGCGGCGTTTATGCGCTGGATCCAGAGCGACCGGAAGTCCCGCTTGCGCTGCTTGCGCCCCTCATAGGCGTAGACGCCGCTCTTCCAGACCTGCTCCTTGGCCTTTTTGTACGAGCGGCTCTTCTGGCCTCTGTAGCCTCTTGCCTGCTCGAGTACCTTGCGGCGCTTTTTGCGGGCGTGAGTGCTGCGCGCCGCGCGTGCCAACTACCTCACCCCCATAAGACGCTTTATCCGCTTCTCGTCCGAGAGGGTTACGACCGTCTCGGTATTGAGCCGCCGCTTGCGCTTGGTGCTCTTCTTCTCGAGCATGTGGTTGTGACCGGCCCTGCGCCGCCTGAGCTTGCCCTTCTTCCTCACCTCGAAGCGGCCCGCGGCCCCCTGGTGAGTCTTCATCTTCGGCATGGTCTTTTCCTCCGCGTTTCTTTACCAACAAAAGGGCTCGCGGCACGGGAGAGAGCCGTTTCGCCCCGAACGAGACGTATTGTATCAAACTGTTGCTTTAGCTGCGGGCGGCCCGCTCCTTGCGTCCGCTAGGCTGGGCAGCCTCTTTGGTGTCCTTTTTGGGAGCCAGGACCATCACCATGTTACGCCCGTCGAGGTTAGGCTGGCTCTCGATACGCCCCAGCCCTTCGAGGTCTTCGGCGAGCCTCCTGAGGAGCCGCTCGCCGAGCTCAGGGTGCTGTACCTCGCGCCCCCGGAACATTATCGTGACCTTCACCTTGTCACCGCCGCGCAGAAAGCGCTCGACGTGCCCTCGTTTGGTGTTGAAGTCGTGGTCGCCTATCTTGGGACGGAGCTTTATCTCCCGCACGTTGATGTTGACCTGCTTCTTGCGGGCGGCCTTGCGGGCCTGCTCCTTCTGGTATTTGTACTTGCCGTAGTCCATCAGGCGGACCACCGGTGGGTCCGCGTTCGGGGCCACCTCGACGAGGTCGAGGTCCATCCTTTCGCCGTAGCCCATCGCGTCGCGGATGTGCTTTATCCCCAGTTGCTCGCCGTCGGCCGAGATCAACCGCACCGAGCGCGCCCGGATCTCGCCGTTGATCCTCGGCTCTTCTTCAGTCGCTACTGTGCACCACTCCTCTCAAAAACAGACTTTCGGGGCCGTTTGCCCGACCGACGCCATTCCCGTCAAGGCGTCGAACGGACGCGGGCCCCAACTACCGCAAACAATTATACTCCGAGCCCGCCGCCCTTGTCCATACGGGCTCACTCACGGGCAGCGGCCTCTCGCAGGACCCTACTCGCGAACGCCTCGAGTGCCGTCGCCTCCTGCTTCTTC
>JALYGY010000288.1 GCA_030776865.1 Actinomycetota bacterium
ACCACGTGCACGTCGCCGGGGCCGTGCATCCCGACGAAGATCTCCATCTCGATGTCGCCCGAACGGCTGGGCCCGGTGTGGAAGACGACGTTGGCCGGCAGCCCTCCATCGCCGGCGTACTTCTCGATAGCCTCAGGTACCGTCCTCAGAACCTTCTCCGCCGCAACGACCGCCACGTAGGTCGGCGGAAGGAGGGTAACGGTACGGCCCTTCCCCGGCCCGCTCGTCAGGACCAGGCTCCCGGTGTCGGCGATTGCCCACTCCGCCGTCGAGAGACCGATGTCCGCCCGAGCCGTCACCTCCCTGAAGTCCTCGAGGTCCCGCCAGAGGACGACCTCCACCCCCGCCTCTCTCAGGGGCTCGTCAGCGCCGAGTTCGTCCAGCTCCTCGACGTCCCACCGTATGAGCCTCTGCGCGCCCCGCTCCCGGGCCAGAGCCAGGACGTAGTCGCGGGCCTCTTCCAGATTCTCCACCCGCCGGCCGTGGCCACCCAGAGCACCGAGCTCCTCCAGAAAGCGCGCGGGAGGGTCTTCTATCGGCGCGCTCTCGGTCGGCTCTCCCTCGCGGGTCCAGGCGACGTCGGGGGCGTGGGTGGGCTTGTAGCGCCCGGTCCGGGTCCGGTGCCGGATGGCTTCCATGAACTCCGCCCGATCAGCCACGCTAGATGCCCTCCCTCCACAGCTCGCGGAAGGACCTCTTCGCCAGCGGCGGGAGGTCGCGGTATTGCGTCCAAGCACCCATGGGGCCGGGCATGGGACCGATGGCTTCGCCCTTTACGAGGGGCTTCTGGGCCAGGCGGCCAGCCTTGCCGGAGATCTTGTACAAAGCCGGACGCCTCATCGTGTTCTCGAAACCCTTGAACACCAGCGTCTCTGCCCTGTCCCTTACCCCTTCATCTACCTGGCGGTTGCGGAGCTTGAGCAAGAGCTCGTGCAGGGGTATGCCCACGGGGCATGCCTCCCAGCACGCCCCACACAGAGATGAGGCGAAAGGCAGATCCTTGGCCTCCTTGGTTCCCTTGAGGAGGGGGGTGATGACGGCGCCGATGGGGCCGGAGTAGGTCGAGCCGTAGGCGTGGCCGCCGGTCTGCCTGTAGACCGGGCAGACGTTCAGGCAGGCACCGCAGCGGATGCAGTAGAGGGCCTCCTCGAACTCGGTCCCGAGGAGCTTCGAGCGGCCGTTGTCCATCAGGATCAGGTGAAACTCCTCCGCCCCGTCGAGCTCACCCTCGCCGCGGGGCCCGGTGATGAAGTTGGTGTAGACGGTGAGCTTCTGGCCGGTCCCGCTCCTCCCGAGAAGCCGGACGAAGACCGCGAGGTCCTCGAAGCGCGGGATCATCTTCTCTATTCCCATCACGACGACGTGCACCGGCGGGACGCTGGTGACGAGCCGGGCGTTGCCCTCGTTGGTAATCGTCGCTATGGTCCCGGTCTCGGCCACCCCGAAGTTCGCGCCCGTTATGCCGATGTCCGCCGCGAGGAACTTCTCCCGCAGCCGCTTGCGGGCGAAGGTGCCCAACGCCTCGACGTCCGGTGGCATCTCCTCCCCCGCGGCACCGGAGAGGACCTCGGCGACGCGCCGGCGGTTCATGTGGAGAATGGGTCCGACGATGTGCGAGGGGGTCTCCCCGGCGAGCTGGGCGATCCACTCCCCGAGGTCCGTCTCGACTATCTCCAGGCTCAGGTCCGCGTAGCTCTCCTCGAGGCGGTGGTTGAGCTCTATCTCCTCGGTCGCCATGCTCTTGGACTTGGTGATCACCTTGGCGTTCTTCTCGCGCGCCAGGTCCCCGATGTACCGGACGACGCCCTCGCCGTCGGAGGCGAAGAAGACCTTCCCGCCCCGCGCCTCGACGGCGTCGGCCATCTGCTCCAGGTAATGGTCGAGGTTCGCCATCGTTCGCCGTTTGATGTGGTACGCCCTCTCCCTGAGCTCGGGGGCCTCCGGCAGGGCGTCCAGGACGGCGTTGCGCGCCGCGACGGCCTTGTCTTGGAAGGAGTTGACGGCCTCCTGGAGCTCCTCGTCCCTTACCGCTCCCCGAGCCCGCTGGTTGAAGCCCTCGACCTTGCTGACGACGCCTTCGGGGCGCCGGTCCTCCGTTTCGCGCTGGCGGGGCGGCTTGTGAGTCTCCACGTTATCCAGCCTTTCCGTTTTCGGGGTCGAGTATCTGGGCCAGGTGGTAGACGCGGGTGTCGTGGCCCGTGCGTCTAAGGCGTCCCTTCAGGTGCATCAGGCAGCTGGAGTCGCCCGAGATCAGGGTGTCCGCCCCGCTCTCCTCTAAGGCCTGTATCTTCTCGTCGGCCATCGCCACGGAGACGTCGGGCATCTTCACCGCGAAGGTGCCACCGAACCCGCAGCAGAGTCGCTCCTCCCTCCAGTCCGCAAGCTCGAGTCCTTCGACGTTTCGCAGCAGCTCCCGCGGCTCTCTCAGGAGGCCCAGCTCCCGCCGCTGGTGGCAGCCGGTGTGGAAGACCGCCTTGCCCCCGTACCTGGCGCCGAGGTCCCTGACTTCGAGCACGTTGACCAGGAAGTCCGAGAACTCCCGGACCCGGGCACCCAGGGCCTCCGAGCGCTCCCTCTCTTCGGGGAGCTCCTTGAAGAGGAACGGGTAGTAGTGCGAGACCATCGTGGTGCACGAGCCCGAGGGACACACGACGTAGTCCCAGCCCTCCCTGTCGAAGACATCGAGGAAGTGGCGGGCGACGGTGCGGGACTCGTCGAAAAATCCGGAGTTGAAGGCCGGCTGGCCGCAGCAGGTCTGTCTCTCGGGGTAGACGACCCCGATGCCAAGCTTGCGCAGGATACGCACCACGCTCACGCCCACCTCGGGATTTATGAGATCAACGTAGCACGGTATGAATAACGCCACCCTCACCACTCACCGGCCCCTTCCCTCGCTTCTATCCCATTGCACGAGCCAGTATAGCAACCGGGCGATCTCACGGCGTCCTGCTAAACTTGTCCTGAGATCACTGATTCGGGGGTGAGAGGTATGCAGACGGAGAGACCGGTCTTCGAAGAGATCGAGGAGTTGCTCGGCGAGGTCGAGCCGCCCGCGGTGGCGCTCGTCGAGCAACGCGTGGACTCCCCGCCGGCGCTGGAGGATATCCGCACGGCGGTCGGGGAGGCGCTGCGCTCCGTAGAGCTCCCCCGTGGATCGGTCGCCATCGGCGTCGGGAGCCGCGGGGTCGGCAGGATAGGGGATGTGGTCGCGGCGCTGGTCGGCTCCCTCAAGGAGGCCGGGGCCGAGCCCTTCGTCGTCCCGGCGATGGGGAGCCACGGGGCCTCGACCGCCGAGGGCCAGGCGCGGGTCCTGGCGCACCTGGGGGTGAGCGAGGAGAGGGTAGGGTGCCCGGTCCGGGCGACGATGGAGGCCGTAAGGATCGGGGAGACGCCAGCAGGCGTCGAGGTCTTTATGGACCGGAACGCCTACGAGGCGGACGCGGTCGTGGTGGTCAACAGGATCAAACCTCACACCGCCTTCCGGGGAGAGGTCGAGAGCGGGCCGACCAAGATGCTCGCCATCGGCCTCGGCAAGCAGAAGGGCGCCCACTCGGTGCACGCGGCCGGCTGGGGCGAGAT
>JALYGY010000289.1 GCA_030776865.1 Actinomycetota bacterium
CGCAGGTAGGCGAGATCTTCACCCGCCTGTTCGGGTTGGAGAGCCGGGCCTTCGCGCTCCTGTCGTTCGCGATCCTGCTGCTCTTCGGCTTGTTCCTGTATCTGCTGAACCAGGTGCAGGCCACGAGCCGCCGCAACGGTGAGATCGTCACCGCCCTCGCTGTCCGCCAGTACACGGAGCGATACCTCTTGTCAGAGGAGCGGCTCTCGGAGGGGCGCGAAATCCTGATCATCATCCCTGCGTATGACGAGGAGGGTGGCATAAGGGAAGTGCTCCACCGGGTGCCGAGGAGTATCCTCGGCTACGAGGTGAAGACCGTCGTAGTCGACGACGGATCGACCGACTTTACGGCTGCCATCGCCCGTGAGGAGGGCTTCCCGGTCGTCTCCCACGTCGTCAACCGCGGCCAGGGCGACGCCCTGCGGACGGGCTTCGCGATAGCGCAGTTGGAGCAAGCCGAGATCGTGATCAACCTCGACGCCGACGGCCAGTACAAGCCCGAGGAGATCGAGCGCCTCGTAAAGCCCATCATCGATGGTAGAGCAGACTTCGTGCTCGGCTCCCGCTTTATGGGTTTCTACGAAGAGGCGGGAAGCGTCCGCCACATAGGCGTGGTGTTCTTCTCAAAGATGATCTCGCTTCTCACGGGCACCAGGATCAGCGACTGCACCAACGGCTTCAGGGCGATAAGAATCTCGGAGCTCCACAAGCTCGACCTCGTCGAGGACCGCTTCAACGCCACAGAGATCATCCTCGAGGCGCTCAAGAAGAGACTGCGTTTCGAGCAGGTGCCCGTGACGATGTTGAGCCGCGCGGCGGGCGAGACCAAGAAGCCTCCGAAGCTCGCCTACCCGCTCGGGGTCTTCCGGGTCATCATCTCGACCTGGCTGCGTTGAAGGCATGTCAGCTTGTCAGAAGGCTCGGGTTGGTGAAAGCGGCGTGCGCGCAGCGGGGCATAAACCGAACGGCTGAAAGCTGAAATGCTGACCAGCTGAGATGCTGATGGTCAACAGGCAGGGGGCGGGTACCGGGAGCGCCTACATCGCCGGCTCCTTCGCCGCCTCCGGCGTGTTGACCTATGCGTTCCAGAGCCTCTCGGCGCACGTCCTTGGGAAGGCGGACTACGGGTCCCTCGCGCTCCTGTGGAGCGCTACCTTCCTTACTGTCCAGGTGCTCTGGACCGGCGGCACCCAGACTTTGGGGCGCTACGTCGCTGAAAGGGAGGCCCGAGGACAGGACTGGCTGCCCGTGATCCGTTCGGTGAGGCGCTGGCATATCGCTGTGCTGGTGGCGTTCGTGCTCGCCGCGTTGCTCGCGAGCCCGCTGCTCACCGAAGAGCTCTTCGGTGATGCGTGGCTCACCGCCGCGTTTGTCGTCGCCGTGGCCGCCTACGCCCCGGAGTACTTCCGGCGCGGCCTCTTCAACGGCCACCACCAGTCCTCTCGCCTGGGCGCACAGATCCTGGTAGAGTCCTCGGGCCGGGTACTCATCGCCGCCGGGCTGCTCGCTGCGGGGTTGGGTGTGATCGGACCCGCCTTCGCCATAGTGCTCGCGCCGCTCATCGGCGTCCTGGTCGTTCGGCCCGGACCCGTGGAGATTCCCAAACGAGAAGGCGCACCCTTCAGCGCCATCGGGGCTCTCCGGTTTGCCGGACCTGTGCTCACCTGCGTGGCGTTCGCCCAGGCGCTGATGAACGGGGGACCTATCCTGGCGAGCCTCTTGGGCGGTACGCGGGCCCAGGTGGGGCTGTTCGGGGCGGCGCTCATCCTCACGCGCGTCCCGCAGTACGTACTCAGCCCCGTGATAGGCGCGCTCTTGCCGCACGCGAGCCGAATCTTATCTACCGAAGGCCCGAGGACCTTTCACCGTTTCGTGGTCAGGGCGGTGGGGATCATAGGCCTCGTCGGCGCCCTGATGGTGGGGGGTACGTGGGTGCTCGGTGAGTGGGCGATGAGGCTGTTCGCCGGCCGCGAGTTCGACGCGAGCCGGGAGGTGCTGGTAACGCTGGCGGTGCTCGCGGCCTTCTACCTTATGTGCGACATGCTCAACCAGGCGCTCTTCGCCCTCGGGCACGCGCGGCTCGCGGCCTTCGGCTGGTTGATCGGGCTGGTCGTCTCGGCCGCTAGCGTGGCCGTCCTCAGCGTGGACATCCTCGAGCGGGTCTCCTACTCCCTGGCCCTCGGCGCCTTCGCCGCCGCCGCCGCCCAGACGGCGTTCTACGTGGCGACGCGGAAGCGGGGAACGACTTACCGACCTCCCGATTGATCCACAAACCAGTCCACCGTGCGGCGCAGGCCCTCCTTGAGGTTGACCTCCGCCCGCCAGCCAAGCATGCGGGCGGCCTTGGAGGTGTCCGAGTAGTTGCGCATGACGTCGCCCAGGCGGGGGGCCGCCTGCCTAACCTCTACGTCCTTTATCCCGACAGCGGCCAGGACGGGTAGGAGCTCCTCGACCATCCCCTGCACCGAGGTCTCGGCGTTCGTGGCGATCTGGAAGACCTCGCCGCCCACCCCTTCTGTGGTGGCGGATAACCTGACGGCCCGGGTCAGGTCCTCGATAAAGATGAAGTCGCGGGTCTGGGTACCGTCGCCGTAGATTTCCAAGACCTCGCCGCGCGTGGCCCGCTTGATGAACTTGGCGATCACGCTGTTCTTGTGGTTCGAGAGGGGCCCGTAGACGTTGCCGAAGCGCAGGGCGACCGTCTCGACGCCGAAGGTCCTAGAGTAGGCGGAGCAGTAGGCCTCCCCGGAGAGCTTGCTCGCCCCGTACGGAGAGACCGGGTGTGGCGACAGCTCCTCGTGGATGGGCGGCTCGACCTCCCCTATCGTCGCCCCGCTGGAGGCGAACACGAACCTCTCTACGCCGTTGTGCCTGGCCGCCTCCAGGTAATTGAGCGTCCCGATGACGTTGGCGAGGCAGTCGCCTCTAGGGTCCTCCACCGAAGGCGCCACCCCCGTGTTGGCCGCCAGGTGCACGATGACGTCCGCCCCCTCAGCGGCCCCAAGGGCCAGCTCTTCGTCGAGTATGTCGCCGACAACGAGCTCGACGGGCGAGCCGGAGGCTATGGGGCCGACCTCGGCGCGGGACGCCTCGACGAACTCGCAGACAACCCTCAGGTCTTCGCGCGTGCCCACGGCCAGATTGTCCACCACCCGGACGGCGTGCCCTCCCTCATCCACGAGCGACCCGACCAGGGCGACACCAATAAAGCCGCAGCCGCCGGTGACGAGCCACTTCACGGCCGCCTCGACTGCGGCGTAATCGCGTACTCTCCCAAGAGAAACCTCCCGTGTGCATGAGGGCGACCTAAAGCGCCCCCATCGTTTCAACGGTGCCGCTCCTCGACACCCGGAGCGCCCTACATTTTTAGCAGAGATCTCGGCTCGCGTTCGTCCCTCGTCGCGTAACCCGCTACGGTGGCAAAATACGTTCCACATTCGGGAAGGAGGGTTCGTGGCGGCGCAGAGCGAGCAGCGGTCGGCGAAACCGGAGAACAGAGGGAGAGGAGCAGAACCCGAAGGGGAGTACCCAGGATACGTCTTCGAGCAGTTCAGGGTGGAGCGCGGGTGCCTCGGCTACGTGGTCGCCAGCGAGGAGACCCGCCGCGCGGCGATCGTGGACCCGGAGGTGGAGATGGTCGAGCCGATGCTCGATTTCGTCTTTGAGCGCGGTTTGAAGCCGTCTTACATCATAGACACCCACACCCACGCCGACCACCTTTCGGGGGCGAGGGAGCTGAAGGCGAAGACGGTGGCGAAGATAGTGATGCACGACAAGGCCCCGGCGAGCGCGGTGGATCTCCGCGTTGAGGATGGAGACCGGCTGTGGCTGGACGACGAGTTACCCCTGAAGTTTCTGCACACGCCGGGACACGCCAAAGACCTCGTCTCGATCTTGCTGCCTGGCCGTGTCCTCACCGCCGACGCGCTGCTCATTGGTTCTTGCGGACGAACCGACCTGCCGAACGGCAACGCCACGAGGCAGTACCACACCCTGTACTACACTCTCAGAAGCCTGCCGGACGACCTCCTCGTCTACCCCGGCCACGACTACAAGGGCCGACGTTTCTCCACGTTGGGGCAAGAGAAGGAGAACAACCCCAAGATGAACTTCTCCTCCGAGGAGGAGTTCGTGGAGTACATGGAGCACGAGAACCCCGGGAAACTCACCCCGGTACACCACCTCGCCGAAGCGCTCAAAGCGAACATGGCTTAGGCCGCGAAGCACACCCGGCTCCTCGAGCCAAAGGAAACGATTTCTTTTAGAATATGCTGCTGCGCCTCCAGGCGTAGCCAGGTTCTTGCGAGGAGGTGGAGTGGAGCAGGCGTTAACGCGGAGAGATTTCCTCAAGGTCGCCGGAGCCGGTGCGGCGGGGAT
>JALYGY010000290.1 GCA_030776865.1 Actinomycetota bacterium
GTCGAGGAGCAGCGCCGCCGCGACCTCGCCTGCGCGCAGAGCCCTCATTCTCTGCGGGGTTTTCCGCCGACCGGGGCTCCGGGAGAGGCACCGGAGCGGCCTCGCAGCAGCCCCACTAGCCCACCCACCGTTCCGAGGAGGACGCTGCGCAGCACGAGGTTGGTTATGGAGCGGCCCAGGTCTCGCAGCGCCGGCGGCTGGAGACCGGACTCGATCTCCCCCACCGTCGTCGGCGTCGGGTTGTCGAAGCGTTGAGCCAGCTCGTCCATGTAAGCGGCTATCCGGGGCGCCGCCTCTTCGGCGTAGGCTCGCACCTCATCAGCGAGGAGCGTCGCCTGGAGGGCTGTCGTCAGAAACACCGTCGCCCCGAACATGACCGCGACCACCGTGGCCGCGAGCGCCCCGTCGCGCAGGAGCAGCGATCTGTACGGGACGCCGGGGTCCAGACGCGTCGGGCGCACCCTGAGGGCGGCGAGGATGCCCAGAAACAGGCAGGCAGCGAGCGCCAGGGACGAGCGGTAGGTCTCGATCACGGCGAGCACCCACGTCTCGAGAGCCGAAGGGTCTATGAGAAAGAACCGGAGGTCCGCGGCGAGCGCCACTGCCGCCGCGATGATCCCGTAGATAAACCCGATCCTCAGCGGCCCCAAAACGTCCCCCGATAGCCGAACTCGGTCTGAAAACCCAGCATACAACATCCCGCACCGACGGTTTGTGAAACAGTGTTCAGCTTTCAGCGGTCAGCTCTCAGCCTTTTAAGGCGCGACAAGCCACTAGGTAAGAACTCCCTCGGATGAGCTTAGGTCCAGCCGCGACGAAGACCGGCTGGGTCGAGACCAGGACGACGCTAGCCGCCACGCTGGTATAGTCGAGCGAGGAGACCCAGAACCCGAAGTGCGTCCCGAGCGCCACGCCGGAGGCCACCGCGACGTAGAGGGTTCTTCCCCTGGGGAACCTCTCTCTGTGCGCACGAGCGCCGGGGGCAAGAGGATCGAGGCCCCCAGGGCGCAGCGCCAGAAGGCGACGGCGAGGGCCGGAGCCTCCGCCAGCCGGATAAAGCTGGCCGCCGCCGAGACGGCGAGCACCCCGACGGCTACGGCGGGGTGCGCTAGCCTACCCCGTACCTCATCCTGTACCAGGCCAGCGCCCCGATCTCCCTGACGAGCTGCCCCCGGCGGCGCCACTTCCCGCGCCACATCGGGCTACTATACACTGGCTCTGCCGAAGCCATTAGCCCGGCTCGCCTGAAGGCCGCCACCGTCCTGACGCAGTGCACGGGATCGGTGACGACCACCACGCTCCTTACGCCGAGCCCCTCCGCCATCCCCGCGACCAGCCGGGCTGAGTCCCACGTGTTGCGCGCCCGGTCCTCCAGAAGCACATCGCTCTCCGGCACCCCCTCTTCCCGCAGTATGCGCGCCATGACCACCGCCTCGCTTGGCGGATGCTCCCCGAGACCGCCGGTGGGCACGAGCAGGCGGATCCCACCCTCCTTGTAGAGCCGGGCGGCGTGCCGCACCCGGGCCTCCAGCGTCCGGCTCGCCCTCCCGCCCGGGAGGACCTGAGTACCGAGCACCACGGCGACCCTCGATGATTCGGATCTCTCTTCGATCGTGCCCCTTCCGCCGCGGTAAACGTCGAAGAGGGCGCGAAGCTGGCGGGTGAGTCCCCCGAAGAAAGATAGCCTCAAGGCGAATCCTCGCAACACGCCCGCGCCCGCTCTAGATCCTCCGGCGAGTTGACGTTCATGAGAAAGAGGTCAGGGTCCCCGAACCGCCACAGCTCTCTCTCGACGTACTCCACCGGATCCAAGCCCTCCAGGAATTCGCGCACGGATCGCACCCCGCCGTCGAGCGCCGACCGAACCTGCGGCAGTACCTCGTGGTCGTAGGCGGCGCACAGAGGGTGCGTCTCACCCCGGTAGCGCGGCACGGCGGCAAAGGCGCCGCTCCCCTCGAGACGCTCGAGCAGGTAGCAGACTAACTCCTCCGACAGAAACGGCACGTCGCCCGCAGCGACGAAGACGAGGCGGCTCCTCGCGGCGGCGAGACCGGCCTCCAAGCCAGCGAGCGGCCCGAGGCCCCCGCTCCGTTCGTCGGAGACCCGGCGTATCCTCCCGAGCGGTACGGGGTCTCCGCCGCCTCCCACCACGACGACCTCCGCGCAGCGGGTCGAGAGAGCGTCGCACACCCGGCGGAGCATCGGTTCCCCGCCCACCTCCAAAAGAAGCTTGTCGCGGCCCATCCTCCGGCTCTCTCCCCCGGCGAGAATCACCCCAGTAGCCTCTCCCAGGAGGCTCAGGGGGTCGTCTGCGGGGCCGCGCCGGCCCTCAGGGTCGAGATCTTGTGCCGCAACGCCCGGACCCGCTCCTCGCGTACGGGTGTGGAACGACGCGCGAGGCGTTTTGCGAGGGCGAGATCCACGGCTGCCGAGTGCAGCTTGCGCGAGCGCGTCCAGGCGAGCAGGCGCCCCGACAGGATGAGCTTCAGGTAGAGAGCCGTCCTGCGGAAGAATGTCGGGAGGATCGTGTACTCCTCGGCGGTTATGGTCCCGCCGACCTCGTCGCGCAGTTCGTCGCGGATGGTGCGTCGCTCGAAGGCGAGCCACAGGGCGATGGTAAGGAGGTAGAGCAACACGACGCAGAACATCACGCCGTAGGCCAGCGGGCCAAACAGTGTGGCAGTGAGGTTAAAGGCCGCGTGCAGGAGCATGGCGCCCACCAGCCCCAGGAGCGGTGGGATGGGCTTGAAGATCTTGTGGTGCACAAAGGCCATCATCCCGATGCCGATCCCCGTCAGAGCGGTGAAGGCTGCGTGGGCGAAGCCCCCGAAGATCCGGCGCACCACGAAAGTCTCCGCCCCGAACTGCATGCCGTAGAGTATGTCCTCGGCGATGGCGAACCCGAAGCCTACCGCAGACCCGTAGACGATACCGTCCATAACCCCCGCGAACTCGACGCCGCCGCTCCGGCCCCGCGCGAGGTAGGCGACAGAGAAGACCAGGAGCAGGCCGAGCCCCTTCGAGCATTCCTCGATTATGGGCGCCCCCACGACCGCCGTGAGGAAGTCCGTGACCCCCCGGCTCGCCACGGTGCTCAGGGTGAAGGCGAAGATCGTGTTGAAAACGAGGGAGGCCGCCACCGCCACCGTAAACCCCCAAACGAAGACCGGTACCACGTAGCGCAGCGGCTCCCGCTCGTAGAGATCTATAACACGGATAAAGAGCACGTAGATCACGGTCTGCGCTATGGCGACCCCCACTAGCGTGCCGCTTAACGCCACGGCGATCTATCTCCGAGGAGCCACATGGGCAGCAGTATACTCGCTCCTCTTGGTAGAATACTCCCCAGAATACGGCCGAAGGAGAACATTGGATAGGGATGTCCACGACCGCAACGCCATCCTTGGCGCCCTGCACCACCTGACCCACGGGGTCTACGTGCTTGGCACCCGGCGGGGCCGCCAGGCCAACGCGATGACCGCCTCCTGGGTCATGCAGACTTCGGTACGCCCCCCGTGCGTCGCCGTCGCCGTGCGTGACGACCGCTACACCCGCGACCTGATCCTCGAGAGCGCAACCTTCGCCCTGAGCGTCCTGCGCGACGACCAGGTCGACGTCGCTGCCCACTTCTCCGACACCAGCGGCGAGTACCACGACAAGCTCCAGGGCGTGCCCTACGGCCTGACCCCCAGTGGCTCGCCGTTCCTCCTCGACTGCCTGGCCTACCTCGATTGCAAGGTCATGGACACCGTCCGCGCCGGAGAGCACACGGTCATCGTGGGCGAGGTCACCGCCGGCGACACTCTGGACGACAGCTACCCCTTGATCTACGACCCCAGCGAGTACGAAGGGGCACTGCGCTAGGTGCCCCAAGACCCCGAGCATACCTCCGCAAACTACGCCACGAGCTCCCCGCCGTGCCCGCACCCGCCGGTGCCTACGTGCCGGCCATCCGCGCAGGAACCCTGATCTTCACCGCCTGCCAGCTCCCCACAACGGGCAAGGTCGGCAACGCCGGGCTCCACGCCCGCTCGGTTGTCGGCGTCGCGGAGCTTGGCGCTTCCTGAAGCCTCTCGTCCGAGGGGCCAACCGTTCTGCGGCAGCGTTCACGCCCCTTCGAGGTTAGGTTCCCCTGTTTCGTGGGTATAGTCTTATCTATCGCACAGGTGCTCTGTTCAAAGGTTTTTCAAGGAGAAGGGTTTTGGGCGCAACCCGAGAGAAGACTCATATAAAACTCTACACCGGCAACTACTGCCCCTATTGCGTGAGGGTCAGAAGAGAGCTCGACAGACTAGAGCTCGAGTACGAAGTGGTGCCCGCCGACGCCGACGGGCGGGAGGAGGTCCTACGCCTCAGCGGGCAGCGGAAGATCCCGATCCTGACCATCGGGGACGAGGTGCTCGCGGATTCTTCCCACATCATCCGCGAGCTTCGCAGGCGCTACGCAGCGTAGCGCTATTGCTATTCGCCGTCCTGCGCCGGGGTGTTTCCGCACTCGGGGCTACTGTTGAGTTGCTCGAGGACGTAGTCCGCGTAGAAGGCTACCGAGTCCTCGAGACCCTCGCGCAGAAAGGCGCGGGACTTGCCGATAGGGTCGACGACGAGCCCTCTGAGCTCGATCACCGCACCCTCGCCCCAGTCCTCGTCTGTGCGCCAGGAGCCGGCGACACCGGCGCTGCGGCGGATGGTCTCCCCCAAAAAGCAGCCCAGGCCGTGCACGAGCGGGTCGAGGATCGGCGGCTCCCCTTCGTCGTTCAGGGCGGCCATAAGGAGTTCTTCAACCAGCGGCAGATACCCGGTTTCGTAGTCTAAGTCCACGTCCCACTGAAGGCTCGCGACCTCCCGGAAAAGAGCAGCGGAACCCTCCGGGTCGTCCAAGCTCACGCGGATCAAGGCCAGCTGGAGGAGGGCCGCCGGCGCCAGACCGAAAAAGAACCGGACCTCCTCCAGCACCGGGTAGGCGCTCAGGACCTCCAGTCCCGCCCCGGCGTGCTCCGAGCTCCGCACAACGGCTGCCTTGTTTACCGCCTCTTCGACGGCACGGGGGTCCCACGGTCCGGTCTCGACCTCGACAAAGAAATCCTGTTCTCCCTGGCGAAGGTGTATGGGGAGCACCACCTGCCCCCAGGGACATCGGATCTCCTTGAACAGCTCCTGGATGTCGGCGCCGCGCTCTTCCAATTCGCTGGCGACCCTCAGGATGGTAGCCGGACGCGGGGCGTCGCGCTCTATCGCGATGGGGCCGGTGCCCCCCTCCTCGGTCGTTTTGCCGCCGGTACGCCAGAACATCCGGGCAAAAGCCCCCCGCGTCGAACCCCTCACGAACCCGACGATTCTAGCACCGGCGAAAATTTGCGAAAAGCGTCCTCGATACACTACCCTTAGCGCCATGCCCAAACGACAAGAGTTGCTCCTGATCCGCCACGGACAATCCACGGCGAACGCAACAGGCGTCTGGCAAGGACAGATGGAATTCCCCCTCTCAGAGACAGGTCGCTGGCAGGCGCGCTGCGTGGGGCGAACCCTGGCCGATGAGCGCCTCGACGGGCTCTACTCGAGCCCGCTCGGCAGGGCGTTGGAGACGGCCGAGATCGTCGCCCGGGAGGCAGCCTTTCCTGGCGCCGTCGTGCCCGTCGAGGGCCTCATGGAACGGCACGGCGGCCTGCTCGAAGGCACCACCCACGCCGAACGAGAGGCCCCCAACCCGGGGCTCGCAAAAAAGCTACGCGGGCTCCCGGAGGAGGAGCGCTGGAAGCTCGTCGGCGCCGAGACCGACGAGACGGTGCTTCACCGCTTTGTGCGGGCGATATCGGATATCTGCGCCCGCCATCCCGCCGGAGCGCGCATGGTCCTCGTCACCCACGGCGGTGCCATGCGGGCGTTCCTCAGGGACCGCTTCGGACCAGATGTTCTCCCCGGCGCCACGCGGGCGCCGAACGCCTCGATCACGCGCATCCAATGGGACGAGACCGGGAGGCCGCACCTGGTGGAGCTCGCCTCCACCGAGCACCTCGTCGCGGGGGCCTCTACCGTGGAATGAGGCGGCTAGCCCACAGGCCGAACACGCCGCGCGTTCGGGCCCCGGTCGTTGCGTCCGACCTCGTACTCGACCTCCTCGTTCGGCGCGAGGGACGAAGGATCACCCCTGACTTCGGAGTGGTGGACAAAGAGATCCTCGCCCGTGGGGCGCACCAGGAACCCGTAACCCTTCTCCGCGTCGAACCACTTGACGCGCCCCCGCTCGCGCGGCACGTCTCCCGAGGCGTCCTCGGTGAGACCGTCGCGAGAGGATTGTGGCGTCGAGGAGCCATCCTTCCAGTCTGCCGCCGGGGCCTCCCCCCCATCGGCCTCCAGTACTATCGAGTCCTCAGCGACCTTCACGATCACCGCGTCGACGCGGGACCAATGCTCCTTCCAGACGGGGTCTGCGGCGACCGCCGGGTCCAGCCACAGCCCCCAGCCGTCGCGCTCCCCATGGTCGAGTACGCCCTCGAAGACGCTCTCCGGCTCGCGGAGACCACGCTCGCGGCGGTAGATGTCGTTGCGGGAGCGAAAGGACTGCACCGAGGAGGCGCTGGTGCCCAGGGCGTCGGCGATCCAGTCGTCGGTCTTGCCCGCCTCGACCCACTCCCTTATCTGTTCTATGTGAGGTTTCAACGCTATGCGCTTTTTGGAATCTGCCATACTGCCGCCTGCTCCTTCTGGCCTTTCCTCCGATCTACAACGGAAGCTATGTCAAACGATTTATCGGCGAATTATTGATGAGTCCTTAGGCATTCTACCACCCTCGCCAAGGCCGAACTCACGATCCCTCTCCCCGGTCGGAGGCGCCCGGCTCCCCGCCCCGCCCCGTCTCGGGAGCAACAGGCTCCTTCTTCCCGCCGGGCTCCTGATCAACCCCGGGTGCGTCCTTTGCCTGGGGATCCTGCACCCTCGAGGGCGCTTCGCCCTTTTCGGGGTCCTCAGTGGCCTCCCGGCGGGCGGCCCGATCCTCGGGACTGGGCTTCTCCTCCCTGCCCTCTGCCGCAGCTCCTCCCTCTACGCCACCGCCCTCCGACGCAACGCCTCTCTCTTCTTGGGTCGGCTCTTCGGGCTCTTCCACGTCGCGCGGAGGCTCGGGGAAGTCCGTGTAGCCTTCGCGGGCGAGATCCTCCAGCATCCCTCCCACCACCGGGGCGGGGAGCTCCAGGTGCAGGGCCAGGTTCTCGGCGCGAGCCAAAATCTCGTAGTCATCCGCTCCCCCCTCGTAGCCGAGGGCCTCGAGCGCGCGGGCGACGTTCTCCGAGGGGACGAGCGTGTTCCCGCCAGCGATCACGCGCAGGTACTGGACGAGAGGCAGGTCAATGCCCTCCACCACCCCGACGATGGGTTCGGTCTCGTAGATGCGCCGCCGGATAAACAGGCGGGTGTCGTAGCCATCGGCCCATCGCCTCAGAACCTCGCGCTCGTCTATGTAGTTGTACTGGGCGATACGATGCTGGAACTGCCCGAGGAGCCGCCCCGTAAGCACCCGGAGGGCCCGGTCGCCAAAGAACCACGAGTCGTCTTCGACGTTCATGATGCCGCTGGCTCGTGAGATCGTGAGCGGCTCCTCCTCGTCCTCGAAGGCCTCGCGGAAGTCGCGCACCATCCCCCGCACCTCCTCCCAGGAACGCCCGCTCCTCATCAGGGCGGCCTCGTAGATCACGAGCGCCGCCGTCTCGTGCTCGTGGACGAGCTCGTCCACCCCCCGGGCGGCCCGCTCCAGTCTCCGGTCGTAGTCCTCTAGGCCTCTTATCTTCCAGGCGGCCTCGGCGGCCCGATCTGCTACCTCAACCATTCTTACTCCTCGATCTTTGGCAGGCGCTGATGCTAGAACCCTCAATATACAGCATCTCCGAGAGGCTCAAAGGTGCTCTTGAGGCCATAGACACCGGGGGCGGTCCGGACAAAGGGCGTGCCCGGGTTGTCCCTGACGTCGACGGAGAGCCGGGCGCGCATGGTGTTCTGGGGCGTCCGACCGCTGCTCCCGAGGTACCCGCTCTCCAGGGCTATCTCCGTTATGTCGGTGTAGTGAAGGGGATGGCCCACCTCCAGGAGAACCTCCCGCGCCGCGGCCTTGAAGTCCACGTAGATAAGCTAGCCGGTCACTTCCGAGGAGACCTCGGGGTAAGCCCCGACGAGGCTGACGTAAGGGCAGTGCTCCTCGAGCGCGGCGAGCGCCCGTTTTACCCGCGCCTCTTCGGGGTGGCCCCGGAAGTCGGCGAAGAACACGTAGGTCCAGGCTCGTTTGCGGCTCGGTCGGCTCTCTATGCGGGTGAGGTTGATGTCCTCCTCCGCGAACGCCGAGAGCGCATCTCTCAGAACCCCCGGACGGTCCTTTACCGAGAAGACTACGCTCGTCTTGTCCTCCCCGGTCCTCCCGGCCCAACGACGCCCGAGCACGATGAAGCGCGTCGCGTTGGTCCGGGCGTCTTGGATATTGCGGGCGAGGACGTTCAAGCCGTGCGCCTCGGCGGCTAGAACACTCCCGACCGCGGCCATCCCCGCCTCCAGGGCGGCGCGGCGGGCCGCTTGCGCGGTAGACTCGACCTCCTCCAGCCTCGCGCCGGGTAGCTCGTGGCGCAGCCAGGTCGCCGCCTGGGAGAGCGCCATCGGGTGCGAGCAGACAACCCTCACGCGCTCTAGGGAGGACTCCTTCGAGATCAGGTTCTGCGAGACGGGCAGGTACACCTCGCCGCAGATCTTCAAGGGGCTATTCATCAGCTCGTCCAGAGTGTGGGTCACGGCCCCCTCCATCGAGTTCTCGACCGGGACGACGCCGTGCTCCGCCTCCCCGCGCTCGACCCGGGTAAAGACCTCGGCGACCGTCGTCTGCGGCACGAGCTCGACGCTCGCGCCGAACGAGCGCAGGGACGCCTCGTGGGTGAAGGTCGCCTCGGGTCCGAGGTACGCGACCTTGAGAGGGGCCTCGAGTGAGATGGAGCTGGAGATGATCTCCCGGAAGACCGCCTCGAGGCCCCTCTGCGGAAAGTCCCCCGCGCTCAAGGCCCTCACGCGGTTCAGGACCGCGCGCTCCCGCGCGGGCGCGTAGGCCTCGAGGCCGCTCTCCTGCTTGAGCTCCCCAATCCTCCGCGCCAACCGCGCGCGCCGGTTCAGCAGACCTACGATCTCCTCGTCTACCTCATCTATCCCGGCCCGGAGAGCCCCCATCTCGTCTCGCTTCACCCCCTCGGGGCGAGCGTGGCGAGGGGTGATGCTCTCGGCGTTGTTCTCGTTTACAGCGTCAGAGAAAGACATGGTGTGCGGCCTCCGTAAGGGTTTGCGTGGCGTTCAGCCTAGAGGGGGGAGCGCGGCCGCACGTCCGTGGCGGACACGCTCCCCCGGATAAATCGCCCGAACGCCCGAACCGCACCTATCATGATCGCGCAAAGTACCAAAAGAGAAGCGTCGCTGTCAAAGATTCGGTGCCATTCAGAGCACGAGCAGCAGCGCCACGACCGCGGCCAGCGCGAAGCGGTAGTAGGCGAAAATGCGCAAGGAGTGATGAACGACGAAGCGCAAGAAGAACCTGATGGCAAGGTACCCCACCGCAGCCGAGGAGAGGAGACCCGCGCCGAACATGACCACCTCCCGGGTATCCATACCCACCGACACTACCTCGGCGAGTTGCAGGGACCCCGCTCCCGCGATTATGGGGACGCTCATCAAAAAGGAGAAGCGCGCCGCCTCCTCTCTTCTCAGCCCCAGAAAGAGCCCGAGCGTGATGGTAGCCCCCGAACGAGAGACGCCGGGCACCAGCGCCGCCGCCTGCGCGAGCCCGATGCCGACCGCCTCAGAGAGGCCGAGCTTGTCCGCCTGCCGGGTCCTGCTCCCCACGCCCTCCGCAACGATGAAGAGGACGCCAACCAGCACCAGGTTGAAGACCACCACCCACGGGCTGCGCACCGCCGTCTCGAAGAAGTCCTCGAGAAGAAACCCGATAATGGCCGCCGGGGCCGTCGAAGCCAGGATCAGGTAGGCGAGCCGCTGGTACGGGTCGGCGAGGTCCCTCCCGCGCGCCGTGAGCGATCGGCCGAAAGCGCGGGCTATCCGAAGCAGGTCCCGCCAGAAAAACCCAACGACGGCGACCAGCGTGCCGAGATGGAGGGCGACGTCGAAGGGGAGCCCGAAGCGCTCTTTGTCCATGCCGAGAAAGTATTGCCCGAGGAGCAGGTGCCCCGAGCTCGAGACCGGCAGGAACTCGGTCAACCCCTGCACCACGCCCAGCAAGATGGCTTCCAGCAACTCCAGCACGTTCGGCGCCTTCCGATCTTATCTAGACCCAGTGGAGCACACTATGCCAAAATAGCCTTCAGCTTTCAGCTTAGAGGTGACATCAGATATCAGCAGACAACCTGTAGTCTGAAGCCTCAGAAGCTGACAAGCCTTACGGCCGCCCGAGCCTCGCGAGGGCGCGCGAGTCCTTGAGCGTGATGCGCCCGGACTCGATCTCGATCAGGTCGCGGTTGCGCATCTCGTTGAGCACCTTCGTCACCGACTCTCGGGTCGAGGCGACCATCGCTGCGAGATCCTGGTGCGTGAGGCGCAAATCTATGGTGACCACGCCATCCCTCCTCTCGCCGAACTTCTGGGCGAGGATCGGCAGCAAATTGGCCAGGCGCACCTCGGTCTCGCGGGGCAGAAGGCACTTCACCAGCTCCTCGTACTGCACGAGGCGCAGCTCCAGCAACGTCATAAGCTTGAACGCCACGACCGGCTCCCGGCGGATGGCCCGCTCGACGAACACCTTGGGCACCTTGGTGACCTCGCACTCCGTGACGGCCTCGACGTAGGCGCGTTGTCTCGCCTCGCCCTCGAAGGCCAGGTGACCGAAGATGTCCCACGGCCGCAGCAGCCGCAGGGTGGCCTCTTTGCTCCCCGAATAGGGCCGGAAGACCTTGAGGACGCCGGAGGTCAGGACGTACAGGGCATCGCCGTACTCCCCCTCGCGGTAGACGGCATCCCCGGGAGAGTAGGTCCGGTCCGCGGTGGCGATGCCCATGTCCTGTAGGAGCTGCAACAACTGCCGGCACTCTCGCTCCTGCAGTTCCGTGTACTCGGGCAAGGACGGATCCACGTCCATCTCAACCCCCTTCAGCGGAGCCCGTAGTTACAAAGACGCCGATTGTTGGTCCTTATCAGATGAGACTGCTACACGTTGCTACATTGTACATCACGCCTCACAGAAGGGGGCTGCTCTCGTAGAACGGCTCCTCGAGTATAGTATAGAATGGTGGGGCGACGGGCCTCTAGAGAGGAGATTGGGTGCGCGAGCGGGTGGCATTCACGATCATGGTCTCGATTCTGATCTTCTTGTTCGCCTTGACGTTCGCCGTTCTCGGCAAGGGCGAGTACGAGCCCTCCGTGCCTTCGGGGGGAGAGGGCGGTTCGGCGCCGCTGCAAGCTTCTTCTGCCTAGGCAGAAACCCTAGTCCGTCCCGTAGTACTTATCCCGCTCGACGACGACTTCGTACGCTGTGACCTTCGGGTGGCTCCGCAGCAACCCTGCTCCGCTGCCCCGGCCATGCGCCTTCGCAAACTCCTCGCTGCCCACCCAAGCGTCAAAGGAGGCCCGGCTCTGCCAGCGCGTGATCACCAGCACCTCGTCGCCCTTCTCCGACCTCAGGACCTCCATGGAGACGAAGCCGGGGAAGCTCTGGACGTGCCCCCGGCTTTCGGCGAACCGCTCGACGATCTGATCGGCCGCTCCCTCCTCTACGGGAAGGCTGTTCACAACCGCTATCATCCGCAACCCCAGATCAATGGGCAACCACGATGCCGCTGCCGCCGAC
>JALYGY010000291.1 GCA_030776865.1 Actinomycetota bacterium
TCTACCCCAAGAACGGCAACATAAAGCTCGAGCTCGCCGTCGCCAGCCGCAAAAAGCAGTACGACAAGCGGCGCGAGATCGCCCGCAAGACCGCCGAGCGCGAGATGGAGCGCGCCGTGAAGGAGCGACTCCGTCGCTAGCCGCCCGCGCGCCCGCGGATTGAAAAACCCCTCCAAAATGTTAAAATATGCATCGTTAGGGGGCGTACCGGTTTCGACGTGAGCGGTCAGCGTCCTGCGAGACGAGCCGAGTTTGCTGGAGACTCGTAAAACGCCGGCACAAAAACACACGCCGACGATATGGAGTTGGCGGCTGCCTAAATAAAGGCAGCCCATCGGTCCGGGCGGCCCACGGCCCGGTTCCCGGTGTCATCTTAGTGGGCTAACCCCGCAGGCCCTGGCCCAGGGTCTGTGGGGGACACACAGAGGGCTAGCCCCTCCGCGGCGCCCCGGTCTGCGGAGGTCGGTGAAAACAATACCGGGTGCTACGCTCGTACAATCTCGCGGACGGCGCGCTCGCGGACGCGGGTTCGAATCCCGCCGCCTCCACTACGCCGCCCGGCCAGATCCGGGTGGGTTTCCTTTGCGTAGCAAGGCACAAGCATAATTGTCTTCGCAAAACCGATATAATGGCGTCCCGTGAGCGATCCACGGCCCATAGGGGTTTTCGATTCGGGGGTCGGAGGGCTTACGGTGCTCGCGGAGATCCGGGACCGTTTGCCCTACGAGCACACCGTCTACTTCGGGGACACGGCGAGGGTGCCCTACGGGGTTCGCAACCTCGCCGAGGTCCGGGAGTTCGCCTTCGAGATCATCCGCTACCTCATCGACCTCGACGTGAAGCTCGTGGTCGCCGCCTGCAACACGGCGTCGGCGGCGGCGTTGGAGGCGGCGCAGGCCGAGTTCGAGGTCCCGATAGTGGGCGTTATCGAGCCCGGCGCCCGGGCCGCGGCCACCGAGACGATCGACCGTCGCGTAGGGGTTCTGGCCACGGAGGCCACGGTCGAGAGCGGGGCCTACCGGCGGGCTGTGCACAACCTGGACGCAGGCATCGAGGTCCACGAACGGGCCTGCCCCCGCTTCGTCCCCCTCATCGAGCGCGGCGTGGTGGATGGCTCGGAGCTCGAGGGGGTCGCCCGGGACTACCTGCAATCCCTGACGGAGCGCCGCGTCGACGCGGTCATCCTGGGCTGCACGCACTACCCTCTGATCTCTGCTCCCATCAACCGCATCCTCGGGCCTCAGGTGCGCTTGATCTCCTCCGCGGGCCAGACCGCCCTGGAGGTGGGTCGCATCCTCTCTCGCCGCGGCTACCTCCGCCGCCCGCGTGACGCCGACGACCTCGGGAGTTCGACCTACGTGTGCAGCGCCGACCCCGCGGAGTTCGCCGCCCTTGGCGGACGTTTCTTGGGCGAAGAGATAGAGGCCGTCGCCTCGGCCGCCGTGATGTAAAGCCTAATGGCCCTCTGTTATACTCACCTGCGGCCTCGGCGGGGCGTGGCGCAGCCTGGTAGCGCACCTGCTTTGGGAGCAGGGGGTCGGAGGTTCAAATCCTCTCGCCCCGACCGGCTAGAAGCCTGCGACACGCGGGTGTAGCTCAATGGTAGAGCTCCAGCCTTCCAAGCTGGCGATGGGGGTTCGATTCCCCTCACCCGCTCTTCTGGCAGGTGGTCTGGGTTGAGTCGTCTGTATATACTTAATGCTCGTTCAGCTGATGCGTGGGGGAGCCTACGGCATGGAGTCCTCGCAACCACATATGAAGCGGGATCCAGGCTGTGGGTCTCGCGGCATCCAAGATCCCGAACATGCTAGGGACGTCAACGAGCAGCTGGAGCCCGGGGAGCGCCTCCGCTTCCAAGCCCAACTCCTCGACGCCGTGGGTCAGGCCATCATAGCTACCGACCTCCGGGGTACCGTCCTCTACTGGAACCGCCGCGCAGAGCAGCTCTACGGTTGGTCCACGCGGCAGGTGACGGGTCGCGGATTGCACGAGTTCCTGGTCTCCGAAGACCCCTGGGAGAAGGTGGGGGAGATCATGGCGCAGGTGGGGGAGGGGAGAAGCTGGTCTGGGGAATTCGTCGTGCGGCGCAAGGACGGCACCTCTGTCCCAGTCCAGACCACCTATACGCCTGTGCGCGACGCTGGGGGCCGCGTGGTGGGGATCATCGGCATCTCGACCGATATCACGGAGCGTAAGAGTGCCGAGGCGAAGCTCGTGGAGAGCGAGCGGCGCTTCGCGACCTTGCTCTCCACTACCCCGGCCATGGTCTACCGTTGTCTAAACGAACCTGACTGGCCGGAGGAGTACGTAAGCGATTATGCCCTGGAACTCACCGGTTATCCCGCGGCGGCGTTTATGGAAACACCCACTCTGTTCGGGAGCCTGATCTCCGAGGAGGACAGGCAGAGGATCTGGGACGAGGTACAAGAGGCCGTGGGAAGGGGTGAGCGCTTCAGGCTCCACTACGCTATCAGTCACAAGGACGGTGGCCTGCGCTTCGTGGAGGAGCTTGGGCAGGGTGTCTACGACGAATCCGGCAGCGTGGTGGCCCTGGAAGGACTCATCTACGACGTCACCGAGCGCGTGCGGGTGGAGGAGGCTCTCAAGGAGGCGGAGACAAGGTACAGGACCTTGGTAGAGCAGATACCGGCGGTGACCTACATAGACAGGGCCGACGGCTCAGACGAACCTCTCTACACCAGCCCGCAGATAGAGCAGATGCTCGGCTACACACCCCAGGAGTGGCTGGAGCGCCGGCTGTGGCCTGAGCGCCTCCACCCCGACGACAAGGAGCGGGTCTTGGCCGCCGACGAGCGCTTCGAGTCGGGTGGCGAGTCCTTCATGGAGGAATACCGCCTGATCGCCAAGGACGGATCGGTGGTGTGGGTACGCGAGGAGGCGATGCTAGTCAGAGGCAAGGGGGGCGAGCCTTTGTACTGGCAGGGTGTGATGTACGACATTACAGAGCGCATGGAAGCCGAAGCGCGGCTGCGGGAGAGCGAGGAGCGCTTCCGGGCCCTCACTCAAAACTCCTCAGATATCGTCACGCTCCTCGAGGTGGACGGCACCATCCTCTACGAGAGCCCCTCCATCGAAAGAATTCTGGGCTATGAGCCACAAGAGCTCGAGGGTGAGAACGCCTTCGGGTACGTCCACCCAGACGACCTGGAGCGGGTACTTGGTGCGTTTGCCGAGGGCTTGTCTGACTCGGCGCTTCGCCCTACAGTCGAGTACAGGTTTCGGCACAAGGACGGCTCCTGGCGGTGGCTGGAGTCGATCGGAACCAACATGCTGGACGACCCGGCCGTCGGGGAGATCGTCGTCAACTCCCGCGACGTGTCCGAGCGCAAGGCGGCCGAGGAGCGTCTCGCCCACCAGGCCCTACACGACCCCTTGACCGATCTGCCCAACCGTGTCCTGTTCACGGATCGCCTCCGGCAAGCGCTGGCTCGCGCCAAGCGTCGCAGCGGCGAGGTGGCGGTGCTGTTTATGGACCTGGACAACCTCAAGGTCATAAACGATAGCCTCGGCCACGAGGCGGGCGACAGGCTGCTGGTGACAGCCAGCAAGCGGATACGAAGCCTCCTCAGGCCCGAGGACACGGTGGGGCGCCTGGGAGGAGACGAGTTCGTCTTACTGCTCGAGGATACCGACTCGGATGGCGCTGCACGCGTGGCGCAGCGCATCTTGGAGAAACTGCGGGTGCCCTTCTCCCTCGGTGGGCGGCAGCTTTCCGTTACCGCCAGCGTCGGCATCACAGTGGGCGACGGCAACAGGAAGCGCGCGGCGGATCTCCTGCGCGATGCGGACTCGGCGATGTACCGGGCAAAGCACGCGGGCAAGGCGCGCTACGCCGTCTTCGATGAGACCATGAACACCCGGGCCCTGGAGCGCCTGGAGCTCGAGCACGACCTCAGGCGAGCGGTGGAGCGCAACGAGTTCGTGGTCCACTACCAGCCCAAGGTATCGCTCGCCACCGGCAAAATAGTCGGCTTCGAGGCCTTGGCGAGGTGGGAACACCCCGAGCGTGGTCTCCTGCTTCCCGAGCGGTTCGTCCCGCTCGCCGAGGAGACGGGGCTGATAATCCCCATCGGCGAGGCGGTGCTCGAAGCAGCCTGCCGCCAGGCCAACGAGTGGCACGAGCGCAAGCCCTTCGACCCGCCCGCCATGTGCGTTAACCTCTGGGCGAGGCAATTCAAGGAACCCGGCCTGACCGAGAGCGTCGCGCGCATACTCGATGAGACCGGACTCGAGCCGAGCAGCCTCTTCTTGGAGGTCTCTGAGAGCACCGCAATGCGAGATGTTCTGACGACCTCAGTCGTCCTCGAAAGACTCCAGAACCTCGGCGTGCGAACGATCTTGGATGACTTCGGTACAGGGTACTCTTCGCTCTCCTACCTCGAGCGCTTCCCCCTGGACTACATCAAGATCGACCGCTCCTTCGTCGGCGGGCTCGGCGAATACCCCGGGGCGCAGGTGCTGGTGTCGGCCATAATCAGCCTGGCCCACGCCCTGGGCCTCGAGGTCGTAGCCGAGGGCGTGGAGACAGAGGAGCACTTCGAGCGGCTGCGGGGGATGGGCTGCGACCTGGCCCAAGGCTACCTCTTCTCCCAACCCTTGATCGCTAAGGAAGCTGCAGATGTGCTGGGAGCCGTGTATTGTCGCAACCTTCTGGGAGCAGCTGAAGAGGGCGGGGTCCTCCCCGAGGCTCCACGGCTTTCGACACGCGCGCGCCGCTAGGAGTAAATCTCGGGCGCAACACGTTCTCCATAGTGGTGTCCTGCCTCGAACACCGCGGCGGTAGCGCGCCTGACCCCTCTACAGCACACCGCGATGGCGGCTTGGTACCACAGAACCGCCGGGGCGCAGAGAATCTCGGCGAGTCATGATCTCCGCCACACCTGCGCTACAATACCCTTAGTGCGGGCAAAAGCACGCAGGATATCGTCACCGCTTCACTGCCTGCTCGCCCTTCGCACCCGTCTCGGGGCGCAACCACAGCGAGACGTGGGCAGGTTGCATCGTCTCCCTAACCACCCCCACGAGATCGTCGCTCAAGGTGTCGAGGTCCGTCTCGTCTCTGAGCTTGGCAGAGAAGGCTTCGAGCGTCTTGGCTGCGTCGTACTTACGGCGGTAGAAGCGCCTATCTATGAAGCTCTGGATGCGATGCCTCAGGGGGTTGAACAACGCTGCTATCACAAGGGTAGAGACTACAACCGCTAGTTGGGGCTGCTTCTCTTGGCCGGTAAGGGCTCGGAAGATACCCTCGGTCGCCGTCACACCGCCGAGGTATACCAGAGCCAGCATAGCCGTGAGGGCACCGTAGACCAGCGTGCGGTTGATGACGACATCGATGTCCCACAATCGATCATGTATGATCGCTAC
>JALYGY010000292.1 GCA_030776865.1 Actinomycetota bacterium
CGGTGCCCTACGACCGGGGCGCATCGCCGAACCCCATGCTTGCCGGCGGTTCTTAATGGCTCGTAAGCCGCGGTAAAGATTCGGTAAAGATTCGGTTAACGGGCACGCTTTTTGGTTTATGGCGCGAGAGCGTGGTTGATACCCTGTGGGTCCAATAGGGTTCCTGGAGGTCGCTGTATCAGAGTGTATAATCCGCGTGCGGGTATGAGACTCCGCCTCTGGATGCCGTTGGCTGCGGTGCTCATCGTGTTGCTCTCCGTAGCGCTGATGTTCCTCTACGGCGTGCCCGCCGTTAAGGCCCGACTGACGGACTATGCGGAGAGCCGCACCTACGCGCAGGCCGCCGCCGCGGCCGACGCTCTCTCCGGGACGAAAGAAGGGAACTATTCGCGAGAGCTCGACCTATCCGCCGATACGACCGGCGCGGAGATACTCGTCGTCGACACGCAGGGCCGGGTCGTTGCTCGGTCGGGCTCCGCTCGCGGCTTCGAGCCCTCGCGCGAGATGCTGCAAACGGCCACCGGCGGCAGTCGGATGATCGAGACGTCAGAGCAGCTTAACGTGGCGGTGGTCCCGCTCGTCGACGAGGGCATACTCAGGGGGGGCGTGGTGTTCGCCTCCGGCGAGCCAGAGAGCACCGCGTACCGGCTCTTCTTGCGCAGCGGTCTCGAGGCGGCTGGGATCGCTTCGATCTTGGGCGGTGGACTGATGCTCTTGCTCGGGACCCTGCTCAGCCAGCGGGTCGAGCGGCTCGCCCTCGGCGCACGCTCCATAGAAGGCGGCGACCTCTCCTACCGCATAGAGCCTGGCTTCAAAGACGAGCTCGGCGAGCTCGGCGAGACCTTCAACGCCATGGCCGCAAGGCTCGAGGATTCTTTCTCTCAGCTCGAAGAGAAGAGTTCGACGCTCGACGCCATCGTAAACAACCTCACCGAGGGTGTGCTGGCGACCGGCCTTAAGGGCAACGTCATGTTCGCCAACCGCGCCGCCCGCGTTATGCTGGGCATTCATCACGGGGAGGCACTCGGGAAGGTGCCGGGCCCGTGGAAGGATTTTGACCTGCCGGAGGCCGTGGCCCGCTGCGCCGCTCAACGCGAGTGTGGTGAGGCGCAGGTCCGCGAGGCGGGGATCTTCCTGCGGGTCAAGGTAGAGCACCTGCCCGCCTTCGACGAACACCGAGGCGGGGTGCTGGTCGTCATGCAGGACCTCTCGGAGGGCCGGCGCCTGGAGGCGCGCCAGGAACGCTTCCTGGCCAATGCCGCGCACGAACTGAAAACCCCGATCACCACGATCCTCGGCGCCTCGGATCTCTTGCTCTCTGAGGACGAAGAGGACCCCGAGGTGCGACGCCGCTTCCTGAAGCACATCTTCACCGAGGCCCATCGGATGCAGCGGCTTTCGGAGACCCTCTTGCGTCTGGCTCGCGTGGGGTGGGACCTGAGGGAGCCCGACCTGCAGATCGTGGATATGGGCGCGGCGGCAGGCGAGGCGGTCTACCGCATGAAACCCCTCGCCCAGAGCGCCGGCGTCGAGCTCTCCTTGGAGGGCCACGGTACGCGCGTTCGGGCCGATGGGGAGTGGCTCGAGCAGGCGCTGCTGGTGGTCGTCAGCAACGCTGTGAAGTACTCTGGCCGCGGCGGCCAGGTGCGGTTGCGGCTGGAAGGTGGCACCGTTGCGGTGGAGGACGAGGGGGCGGGGATAAGCGCGGAGGACCTCCCCCAGGTTTTCGATCGCTTCTACCAGGGGGCGGACAGCTCGGGGGGGTTCGGCCTGGGGTTGTCCATCTGCAAGGGGCTCGTCGAGAGGATGGAGGGCGAAATCTCTATAGACTCCAAGGAAGGGATCGGAACGACGGTCGAGATCAAGCTGCCGGAGGTCCAGGATGACTAGGGTATTTGTCGTGGAAGACGACCCGGCGGTGCGGGATGTGGTCGAACACGCTCTGGCCCGCGAGGGGATGGAAGTGAAGGCGCTCGGGGATGGGGAGGCGGCGCTCGAATACCTGCGGGGAGTGGATCCCTTTGATCTGGTGATCCTGGACGTCATGCTCCCGGGGATGGACGGGATCTCGCTCTGCCGCGAACTCCGGACGGGCGGCGCGGGTTCCGCCCTCACCGACGTGCCGGTCATCATGCTCACCGCCCGCGACGACGAGACCTCGGTCGTGGTGGGCCTCGAGGTCGGCGCCGACGACTACGTCACCAAGCCCTTCAGACCCAGGGAGCTGGTTAGCCGGGTGCGCGCCCACCTGAGGCGGCGAGACCTCGCGGCCAAGGACAGCGCCGACGAGACGCGCAAGCTGGAGTTCCCGGGTCTCGAGGTGGACCTGTTTCGACGGCAGGTGATCTCCGGCGGGAGCCCGGTCGAGCTCACCGCCAAGGAGTTCGAGGTCCTGGCGCTCTTGGCCTCCCACCCGGGGCGGGTCTACAGCCGGGAGCAGATCATGCGCCACCTCTGGGACGGGGACTTCTTTGGCGAGCCTCGGGCGGCCGATGTCCACGTCCAGCACATACGCGGCAAGATAGAGCCGGATCCGAAGAACCCCCGCTACGTCCAGACCGTCCGCGGGGTCGGCTACAGGTTCGCCCAGCTTTGAGCCCTGTTCCCCCGGGAGTGACCTCGCCAGCGAACGCCGGTCCTTAACCGGGCCTTTACCTAAACCGAGGGCGTGGTAGGCCGTCCGCGTCAGCCAGACGAACCGTGAATAGAGGAGGAGATACCACCACTGCTCGAGTAGGCGAAGTTTATTGTGCTTTTCTGGGCGCTGGTCCGTTGTACGGAGCGCACGTTGCTCCCGGCGGCCAAGACGACCTCGAGGGCACCACTGCCCTCCTTGCGGATCTCGCACTCGAGTTCATCGCCACCCAGGTGGTAACCGTAGCGCGCCGGGACACGCCCGCCGATGACCTTCTCTTGCCCGCCGACGAGGCACAGGCCGGAGAACCGCGTCCCGTCGTCGCCCCCGACCTCGAGCGTGACCTCCTGGGTGTTCCCGGTGTTCGTTCCTACAATTTCTTCGCCGCCGTTCGCGGGTGCAGCGGCGTTGTCCCCGGCTCGCGCTCTGGTGCCCCGTTTGTGTCCCGCCGCGGGTTCACCGGTGGCGCGCTCACCGGCCGTTTGGCCGCCGCTCCGCTCCGCACCGGCAGTAGTGCCGGCCTTCCTCGCTTCGCCGTCCGTCCGGGCCTCCTCGTCAGCACCGCAGCTCGTCAGGGCCAGGAGAGAGACCAAGATGGCAGTGAGTGCCGTCTTGGCATTCGCGCTCATGACACTCTTCTCGCAGCCTCGCTACGCTTCCTCGCTTCGGCGAAGCGAAGGGCTAACTCCCGCTGCATGGTGGCCAGTGTCTCGACGAGAGGCTCATTGCCGAGGTCCCGAGCCTGTCTCTCCCAGCCTGCGACCAGATCTTGGGCCTGCGCCAGTTGGCCCACGGCGAAGCCCTCCTCTTGCTCGCGGGCGTGCGGCCCACAGAAGGGAACACCCATGATCTCCACCACCGCAGGGCGATCGCAGGGATGATCTGTCCCGCTGCGCACCCAGCACGGTCCTAGCCCGTTTGTCCCAGCCAAGGAGCCTTCACCTTCTTCCACGTAAACTACTCTTGATTTCGGTCGGAGTATCGCGCGCTTGGGTAAAGAACCAGTTGGGCTCGGTTAGCGTTCGGTAAACTAG
>JALYGY010000293.1 GCA_030776865.1 Actinomycetota bacterium
AACATAGGTTTGATGAAGGCCGTCGAGAAGTTCGACCCCGACAGGGGCTTTCGCTTCTCGACCTATGCTACGTGGTGGATCCGTCAGGCGGTCCAGCGGGCAGTTGCCGACAAGGGACGCACCATCCGGGTTCCGGTGCATATGGGAGACAAGATCCGTAAGATGGCTCGCATGTACAACGAGCTCTTGGCCGAGTTGGAGCGCGAGCCGACCGACGAGGAGGTCGCTGGGGGCCTCGGATGGACGGTTGAGGACGTGCGCGACGTCAAGGGCGCCATGCCCGACGCCACGAGCCTCAACCAGCCTCTGAGCTCAGAGGAGGGCGCCTCGGAGGTCGGCGACTTCGTCGAGGACGAGCGCGCCTCCGATACGCCGGGGGAAGTGATGCGCGAGATGGAGACCGTGGGGCTGCAGGAGGCCGTGGAGCGTCTCCCCGAGCGCCATCGGTACGTGCTGGTCAGGCGCTATGGGCTCGACGATAGAGACGTGGCGACCCTGGCCACGCTCAGCGACGAGCTCGACATCTCACGCGAGCGCGTGCGGCAGCTGCAGCGTGAGGCCGAGCGCATGCTCGCCAGCGGTGAGTTCGGAACCGTCGGCCGCAGCGCAGCCTGAGTAGGACCGATCTTCGATCGAGAGGGGCCCGAAAACTCGGGCCCCTCGTTTCTATTCCCCGAACTCTCCGGTGAGCTCAGCGAGCACGGGGTAGTGATCGCTTGGGTATGCCCCCGACCCCTCGTCGTGGTCCCGTACGATCGAGTGCGATATCGCGTGGATGCGCCCCCGGGGGTCTTTGAGGAGGATCCAGTCGATGCGCCTCGGTCCGAGGCCGGGCCGCGCCTCTCTGTAACGTGTTCCTTTGAAGGCGTGAAAGGTGTTAGCGTCTGCGGCGTCCTCGTTGCCGGCGGCCAGGTAGGTGTCCACGAAACCCCCCCTCACGAAGTTGCGGTACACAGGCGTGCCGGGGCGGCAGTTGAAGTCCCCCGTCACGACGACCGGACCTTCTTCCGCCGCCAGCCTGCGGAGGATCAGCTCGCTGCCCTTCGCGCGGGCGATCCTACTCACGTGGTCGAGGTGCGTGTTGAGGTGCAGAAAGGAGCGGCCGGTCTCCGAGAACCTGAGGTGTACCCAGTTGGCGGAGCGTACAACCCTCGTTTCCCAGCTCGCGGAGTACCTCTCGGGCGTCTCGCTGAGCCAGAACCCGCCGGAGTCGAGTAACTCGAGGCGCCTCACATCGAAGAAGATCGCGTTGAAGCTGTGCGGTGCCCTGTTACCGTACCTCGGTCCCAGAACGTGGGCGTACTGCGGCAACCTCTCGCGGTACGTCTCGAGGTTCCCTTTTTGAAGTTCCTGAAAGCCGATCAAATCCGGCGCATAGCGCTCTATGGTCTCGACGTTCAACGCTGCCCGGTTGTCCCAGGCGTCGGCCTTGCCCCTGTCGCGAAACGCTCCCCGCACATTGAAGCTCATCACCCTAATAAGGTACGCGTTCAGCCGCAAACCCTTCGCTAGAAAACCCCTCAACCACTCCCGCTATTGTATACGGTGAGGGAGGAGCGGCTTTGACCGCAACCTTACCGGCCAAGCGTGACGTCTCGTCCTCAACCCGAGTTAGGCATAGGGACAAATTTCACATGATCGTCCGGCTGGCCGGACTCTCACCACCCTTTATGAAGCGTTTTACCGATTGAACTTGCACCTCGAGCCGCGCTACGATTCGATGAGATGCTCATATAGCAACCATGGTTGCACACAGGTTTCATACGTGATAGGTTATCGGGAATTGTAGGTAGAGCGGTATTCTCCGGGATGGGTCAAGACAAGACCGGGATGTAGTATACGAGGTTGCTCGGCGAAGGGGTTCGGATTACAAACACAGATCAAACGGGTTGGGCGCCGGAGGAAATGGTTCGCAGCACAGCATCCAAGAGATGGTCGCCGGTTGCGGCGACCTAGTGAGGAGGTAACTCTCTTGCACATACCTTACGACACTCCGAGGATCCACATGTATACGCGGATCCGCAAGTCTCCCTATTTCTATGCTCACAAGCGCCACGGCGTCCAGTCCTACAGCGTCTGCAACCGTCAGTACCATCCCAGACATTACGACGATCCCATCGCCGAGTACTGGAAGCTCGTCAACGATGTCACGCTTTGGGACGTGGCCGTGGAGCGGCAGGTCGAGATCACCGGCCCCGACGCCTTCACCTTCACCAACATGCTCACGCCGCGCGACCTGACCAAGTGCGAGGTCACGCAGTGCAAGTTCGCGCTCAACACGGACGTTGATGGCGGCATCATCAACAATCCGGTGTTGCTGCGTCTAGGAGAGAACCACTTTTGGCTATCCGTGGCCGACGGCGACGTGCTCTTGTGGGCCAAGGGCATAGCCAGCGTCTTGGATCTGGACGTGAAGATTCGGGAGCCCGACGTGGCGCCGGTCCAGATCCAGGGACCGAAATCCAGGGACCTCATGGTGGATCTCTTCGGCGATAAGATCTTGGACATCAAGTACTACTGGATGGCCGAGTACGAGCTCGACGGCATGGATGTCGTCGTCTCCCGGACTGGCTACACCGGCGAGGTGGGGTACGAGATCTACCTCAAGAGCGCCAGCCGCAACGGCATGAAGTTCTGGGATACGGTGCTCGAAGCCGGCAAGCCCCACAACCTCGCGGTCATCGGCCCGAGCCAGATTCGGCGGGTGGAGGCCGGCATCCTCAGCTACGGCTCCGACATAGCGTTGGACAACAACCCTTACAGTGATCTACATTTCCTGAACCCCTACGAGGTAGGGTTGGAGTACACCGTGGAGCTCGACCAGGAAGCCGACTTCATCGGTAAAGAGGCGCTGAAGCGCATCAGCGAGGAGGGCGTTAGTCGCAAGGTGGTCGGCGTGGAGATCGAGGGCGACCCGCTGGTAGGGTATATAGAGGACTATCTGCAGGTCGTCGAGGATGGCTCGCAGATAGGGCAGGTCTCCTCCGCCTTTTACTCGCCCCGGCTGCAGAAGAACATCGGGTTCGCCTTGGTGCCCATCGAACACGCCGACCTCGGGACCGAACTCACGGTAAGGTCGAACATCGGCCAGACCACGGCAAGGGTCGTGGAGAGGCCCTTTATAGATCCGAAGAAGCAGACCCCGAAGACAGATCTGAGGAGAGAGACCGCCAAGTCGTACTAGGTAATTACTCGAGGATTGTTCCTGTGGACTGGCTGAGAACCAGCCGAACCTCCGCGGGGGATGCGAATACCGGCGACAAAGCCAGAATCACGCTCGCCGAGGTACTCGCCCGACCCAGGTACGAGGTTATCCCGACCAAAGGGACGGATGAGTGGGTTGATGATCTCCCCGAAGAGGGGAAGGTAGCTATAACCTGCTCGCCAGCGCAGGGTATCGAGGGCACCCTGCGGCTCGCGGAGCGGTTGGCGGAGCAGGGTCTTCGAATCGTCCCGCACGTCTCCGCGCGGCTCGTGGCCGACAAAGGACACTTAGAAGAGATAGTGGAGCGTCTGGACAACCTCGAAGTGAAGGAGATCTTCGTCATCGGAGGTGACCCCAAGAAACCCGCCGGCCCGTTCTCGAGCGCGTTCGAGCTGCTCTACGCGATGTCCGATCTGGGGCACGGCTTCGAGGAGGTCGGCGTGGGCGGGTATCCTGAGGGTCACCCTCTCATCGACGATGATGCCCTCCGTCGGGCGCTCTTGGACAAGCAACAGTTCGCCACCTACATCGTGAGCCAGATGTGCTTCGATCCGGAGGCAATCCTCGACTGGGTAGCCAATGTCCGGCGGCTAGGGGTTTCGCTGCCCGTTCTGATCGGGGTGCCGGGGGTAGTGAACAAAGAGAGGTTGTTGCAGATCTCTCGCAAGATCGGTGTGGGGCAGTCGGCAAGATTCCTCGGAAAACACGCAGGCCTCGCTCGAAACTTGCTCGCAGATCTCCTCAGATCCGGTGGTTACAGCCCCGACGGGTTGGTCGGGGAGCTGGCCCCGTACGTCGGTGTGCGGGATCTCGGCATCGAGGGGTTTCACTTTTATACGTTCAACCAGGTGGAGGACACGGAAAAGTGGCGCCGGCGCATGCTGCGTCCCCGTGATGTAGACGGCGCTCCGCAACGGAAGAGAACGAGTGGAGATAATTAACCGTGGCGGCTCGAAGAACGCCGAGAAGCGGGCGAAGGATCACCGCAAGCCCGCCCGGTACTCGGCCTTTGCGCTGATCCGGCGCGGCCTCTTGGGTACCGACTGGCCGCGGGCCTGGCGCGCGCGCGACCTCCAACCCAGCTACGACGTCGTCGTCGTCGGGGGTGGCGTGCACGGCTTGGCTACTGCCTACTACCTGGCTAAGGAGCACGGCGTCGCGAACGTAGCCGTCCTCGACAAGGGCTACATCGGAAGCGGTGGGTCGGGTCGCAACACGGCGATCATCCGCTCCAACTACCTGACGCCGGAAGGCGTGCGCTTCTACGACCGCTCCGTAAAGCTGTACGAAACCCTCGCCGAGGATTTGAACTTCAACGCGATGTTCGCCCAGCGCGGTCACCTCACCCTCGCCCACAGCGACGGCGCGCTGCGCACGATGTGCTGGCGGGCCGAGGTCAACAAGCTCGAAGGCGTGAGCTCCGAGGTCATCGGACCAGAGGAGATAAAGCGGCTCGTCCCCTACATGGACACCTCCGAGAACGCTCGCTACCCGATCCTCGGAGCACTGTACCACCCGCCCGGCGGGATCATCCGCCACGACGCCGTGGTCTGGGGCTACGCCCGCGGCGCGGACGCCCTCGGCGTGCACATTCACCAGAACACCGAGGTGCACGACATTGATGTGGTAGATGGCCGGGTGCGCAGGGTCCGCACCAACCGCGGCGACGTCGCAACGCGTATCGTGGTCAACTGCACGGCCGGGTGGTCCACCTTGATCTCGGACATGGCCGGAGTGAGGATGCCGATCAGCACCTTCCCCTTGCAGGCGGCCGTCACCGAACCAGTGAGGCCCTTTCTCGACCCTGTCATAGTCTCCGGCACGCTGCACGTGTACGTGAGCCAGACCGACAGGGGAGAACTGGTCTTCGGGGCCAGCGTGGACCCGTTCACCTCCTACTCGATGCGGGGCTCGCTCGAGTTCATCGAGAGCCTCGCAGGGCACGTGCTCGAGCTCATGCCCTCGCTGGCCAAGATGCGCGTGCTACGCCAGTGGGCGGGGCTGTGCGACATGACGCCGGACTTCGCCCCGATCATGGGCATGACACCCGTGGCGGGCTTCCTCATCGACGTGGGCTGGGGCACCTACGGGTTCAAGGCTGGCCCCGTCTCGGGCGAGACGATGGCCGAGCTCATCGCCACCGGCAAGACGCCTGAGCTCATCGGGGCCTTCGACCTCGCCCGGTTCGCCGAGGGACGGCTGGTGGGCGAGAAAGGGGCCGCGGCCGTTGGGCACTGAGCACGGAGTCGGACGACGGTCGTGATCCTCTTGCCCTGCCCGTACTGCGGGCCCCGCAACGCTTCGGAATTCCGCTACGTCGGCGAGCTAGCGACGCGTCCCGACCCGAACGCGACCGGCGTCGAGGAGTGGAGGACCTTCCTCTACACGCAGGCCAACCCGGCGGGCTGGACGACAGAGACCTGGTTCCACCGCGCCGGTTGCAGGCAGCATTTCGTCGTCGAGCGGCACACGGTGACCAACGAGGTGCGGGCCTCGCGACTTCCCGAGGCGCAGCTGCGCGGCAAGCAAGAAGAGCGGGCCACCGGCGGGAACGTCGCGGACGATAGCGGGGGTGCAACCTATTGACGCGGACGACGCCGACGATCGCCAAGAACTCCATGTCCATGCGCCTCGATCTCCAGCCGGGCGAGGTCATCGACCGCGGAC
>JALYGY010000294.1 GCA_030776865.1 Actinomycetota bacterium
GCCCTGGTGGACGTGGTCACCGACCCCGACCTTATAAGCCCCTCGGCCCGGCTCTCCGAGCTCGCGGGTGGCGTGGGCACGAGCCGCACCGAACCGGACGGGTAGATACACTCCGTCTTGACAGCGATCCATACGTAGCGCTGCACCCTTTCCTGCTTGAGGCGAGGGCGCGAAGCCGTCAGAGCGCCCTCTGAACAATTAGATCGCCCTCATCCCCGACAAGGGTCATCTCGTCTGGAGCGTGCCGGGGTGTTTCTACTCACTCCGCAGGGATGGTGAGGTTATCCCCACCTCGAAAACTGCGGCTTGCCGGATTGTCCGGCTATGCCCCCGCTCCTACTCTGGAGTGCGTGATAGCGACGCCAGCGAGAAACGAGGAGACGACATGGGCCTTGTCCACTGCCAGACCGGCGCGCTGAGCGCCACAAGCCAGTCGAACATCCTCTGGCCAGGCTGGGACATCTAGCGAATGGGACGCTACAGCTACGCCGCCGGAGCCCTGCTGGGTGTCCTCCTCACCGCCCTGGCTGCCGTCTTTGTCGCGGTGAGAACGGACGAGATCCCGCGGGTGGTGAGCGTCTGGCCACTCCTCGTGGCCGTGGGGACCTCCCTGGCGACCTGGTGGCTTCAGGCCATGATCTACGCCGTGCTCGCACGGCCTCAGCTGAAGAGCCTTCGAGTGCGAGAGATGTTCCGTGTCGAGATGGCCGGCCTGTTTGTAGCGCTCATATCGCCCATCAGGGGGGTGGAGCTCCCCTACAAGGTGTACCTGCTCAGGCGGCTCGGCCTCTCGGCCGGAGAGGGAACCAACGTGGTGGTAACCAGGGTCATGCTCGACGGCGCGGTGTTGACCCCCGCGGCACTGGTTGGGTTGATGCTCCACTCCAGGTCACCCGGGGTGCAGGACCTGCGCCTTCTTGTCGCGCTAGCGGTCATCGCGGCAACCCTGGCCGCGGTCATCGGCCTCGTACACAGGAGAGTATGGAGGAGGCCGGAAAGTACCACGTCGCTCCCGGGTGGTTCGGGTTGGCAGGCAAAAGGACGGGCGCAGATCTCTACCTTTTTCGCGAACGTGCGCAAAAGCTCCGCCTCCTACTGGCGCCGGGGTCACCGGACAACCCTGGTTTACGCAGTAGCCCTCGCGGCGATCTACTGGGCGTTGCGTCTCTGCGCCGGACCTCTGGCGTTGATGGCGGTGGGCTGGTCCGGTGACTGGATCCCCGTGGTAGTTGCTCAGCTATTCCTGGTCTCTTTCGTCCTGCCGTTTGCCCCAACCCCGGGGGGCGGCGGCGTGCGGGAACTGGGCTTGGTGGCCCTCTTGTCAGGTTACGTGCCGGAGGGGCAACTGTTGAGCGGGCTCGTTGTCTACACCGCCTTGTCCCACTGGCTGCCCTTGATCGCTAGCGCCTTCTTCGCCGGTCACGAGTTGTGGCGAGGGATCTTCCGCGGTGGAGGGCGGAAGGCCACAGGCCACAAAGACTGCGCCGGGAACCTCGCTCCGTCGTCGCGCCCTCGCACCCCTACGGCTCTATAATGGCAGCGGACGCCGCCAGGACTGCGCGTAATTCTTGCGGCCGTGAGGCTAGAAAGGAAGCACCGAGTGTCCGCACCGATGGCCGTCGGAGCCACTGCTCAACCGGACCACGACTCCGTCGGCACCCTCCGCTCACCGTCTTTCGCCCGGCTGGGAACGGTTGCCGGGTTTCTGCTAACGAGCCTTCCGCTCGCGATCTTCTGGTTCGCTGTGCTCGCCGCCCCGCTCCTGCTCGGCGCATTTCTGGCTGCCGTCTGGGTGGTGGGGATAGGCCTCGTCCTCACGGTACTCTCATGGACCGGCAGGCCGCAGCGGCAAACGTTCGTCCGTGGACTGGCGCTGGTCTCCACCCCTCTCGCGTTACTGGCGGCGCGCGGCGCGCAAGCCGAACGGCGCCGTATGGCGAGATTCCTCGGTCACCGGGTGTCCTCTCCCTACCGCCAGCTGCCACGAGGGTCCGCGCTCGATCCCGCCGCCTGGCGCGACCTCGCCTACCTGCTCTTGCTGGTGCCCGTGGGAGCCGCCGAGTTCGCGAGCGTGGTCGCAGCGTTCATGTTCCTTGTAGGGACGATCACGCTGCCCGCCTGGCTGTTTGTTGCGTTCCCCGAGGGCGTCCCGCTGTGGCGGGAGGTCCGGATCGACACCCTTCCCGAAACGTTAACCATCGCGCTCGTCGCCCTCCCGATCTCCGCGCTCGCCGGGTATCTCCTGATCGCCGGTCTCCCCCGGGCACACGTCGCCCTCGGAGAGGCGCTGCTGGGACCGACCAGGCGCGCCCGGCTCGCCGAGCGCGTGGAGGAGTTGACCGAGAGCCGTTCGAGGGTGCTTGCGGCGGCTCTGGCCGAACGCCGCAGGATCGAACGCGACCTGCACGACGGAGCCCAGCAGAGGCTCGTCTCCCTTGCCATGGAGCTCGGGATGGCCAGGGAGAAGATTGCGACCGATCCCGCGGTCGCTCGGAAGCTCGTCGAGGAGGCCCACGGAGAAGCAAAACGCGCTCTGGCCGACATCCGAGATCTCGCCCGGGGCATCCACCCTGCACTCCTGAGCGACCGCGGACTCGACGCGGCGGTCTCCGCTTTGGCCGACCGCTGTCCCGTCCCGGTGGAGGTGGATGTGGAGCTCGATGGGCGGCCGCCCGAGCCGGTGGAGACAACGGCGTACTTCGTAGTGGCCGAGGCCCTGGCCAACGTCGCCAAGCACTCCGGGGCCTCGGAAGCCCGGGTCACCGTGCGGCGCGAACCGGAGGATCGGCTCGTCGTCGAAGTCGTAGACGACGGCAGGGGCGGCGCCAGCCCCCTGACCGGCACCGGCCTGGCCGGTCTGCGAGACCGGCTCGCCGCGCTCGACGGACGGCTCTTCGTGGAGAGCCCGGCCGGAGGTCCCACCCACGTGCGGGCGGAGCTGCCACTCGGTCCCCCCGATGAAACGGTCCGCAGGACACCGTGAGGGAGGCGGGTATCCCATCAGAGGCTCCTCTCCGGGTCGTGATTGCCGAGGACTCGGGGCTCCTGCGCGAGGGCCTTGCGAGGCTCCTCGCCGACGTCGACCTGGATGTGGTCGCCAAGGTCGGCGACGGGCCAGGCCTGATCTCCGCCGCCGAGCAGCACCGACCCGACCTCGCCGTGGTGGACGTCAGGATGCCGCCCGGCTACCGCGACGAGGGCCTCAAAGC
>JALYGY010000295.1 GCA_030776865.1 Actinomycetota bacterium
GAGGTGGGCCGGGAGAACGTCCGGGCAACGGTGGACACCGGGACCTTCTACACTACCGTGAAGCCCTTCATGGGCGTCAAAGACGCAGTCAGGGAGCTCGGCGACCTCATAGACATCGTGCACGTGAAGGACGAGATCGGGCTGCCCTCCATCGCGCAGACCAACCACACCTGGATGGGCGGTGGGCTGGTGGACTTCGCCGAGGTCCGCGAGGTACTGGAGGAGATCGGCTTCTCCGGTTATTGCAGCGTCGAGTGGGAGGGATGGCAGGTCGGGGGGAACATCGGCGTGGGCGAGCCCGCCGGTCTGGGGCTGGCGGACTTCGACCGGGTCGTGGTCGAGGCGAAAGAGTTCCTGGAGGAGTTCGGGTACAGGTCGATGCGTGACCAGACAGCGCGTACGGGAAAGGAGTGAGAAGGTGACTAGAGATAGCGTAGCGAACGCACGGGTGCTCGGCGGGATGAGCCGCCGGGACTTCCTCAAGCTGGGCGGTGCCGGCCTTGCGGGCGCGACCTTGTTAGGGGTCGCCGGTTGCGGCGGTGGTGGCGGCGGCGAAGAAGGTGCGGGCGGTAAGGTCCAGCTGACCCTCTGGCACCAGGAGCAGCCGCCTAACCGGGTGCAGCAGTTCCAGAAGGTCATAGACGCCTTCAACCAGTCCCAAGACAACGTCCAGGTCCGCCAGCAAGTGCAGAACTGGGAGGACGCCTACCAGAAGACAACCTCCGCTATCCAAGCGGGGAATCAGCCGGACCTCCAGTTCACCATTCCGGACTTCACCGTTGCGATCAAGCAGACCGGGGCGGTCCAGCCGGTGGCTGACATCGTCGAGGAGATCAACTCCTCGCATCCGTTCCTGGAGAACGCCATGCAGCCCTACAGGTACGAGGGAGATACCTGGGCGGTGCCGCTCTTCGGCATGATCCAGATGCTCTGGTACCGCAAGGATATGTACGAGGCCGCCGGGCTCGATCCGGAGAGCCCTCCCAGGAACTGGGACGAGCTGCGCCAGTACTCCGAGCAGCTCACCAGCGGCGACAAGTACGGCATGGGCATCACCTCGAGCAAGCACCTCTACACGGACCAGGAGTTCTACACGTTTATGATCACTAACGGCGGCAAAGAACTCTTCGATGAGGCCGGAAACGTCAAGTTCGACACGCCGAACAACGTCGAGACGGTTGCGTTCTATAAGGAGCTCTCGGAGTTCTCCCCGCCGGGCAGCAACTCCTGGACCTGGGCCGAGCCGCAGGCCGCTCTCAACAACGGCACGCTCGCCATGGCCATCGAGAAGGGCCAGTTCCTCGGCCCATTTGAGGAGGAGTCCGGCAGGCCCGCCAGTGACCTGGGCGTCGCACCGGTACCCTGGCCGCCAGACGGCGAGCGGGGGAGCATTTACTACTCAAACGGCGCGATGCTCCTCACCGACGAGGAGGAGAAGAAGGAAGCGGCCAGGGAGTTCTTGAGTTTCGTCCTGGAGCCCAAGAACTACGCGAACCTCCTGCTCGCCGAACCCGGCCTCTTCCTGCCCGTGACGGAGGACGGAAACTCCCCGGCCTGGAAGAACTCCGAGGTGCTCTCCAAGTACCCCGAGGCCGTTAATCTGATGGTCGAGCAGTCCAAGCACGGGTACCTGTTCGGGTTCACCCGGGACAAAATCCCACAGGGGATCGGCCAGATCTCGGCCGAGAACCTTCTCTCCCAGGTGGTGCAGAAGGCCATCGTCGAGGGTGACTCTCCCGAGGCCGCCGTTGCTTGGGGGCAGCAGGAGATGCAGGCCGCAGCGAGCTAGTCGTGCAGTAGTTGAGCGCTCCCCGGGCCATAAGTTCTGGGACGGGGGCGCCCAGTTTGGAGGACACATCTTTGAAAGCCAAGCAGACAACTTTTCGGGCTTTCTTGCAGGACGTCAGAACGGGGAGCGCGCCTTTCGGCTACCTGCTCGTGGCGCCGCTCGTGCTCTGGCTCGTGATCACGATCGTGATACCCCTTATCTACGCGGTCTACGTCGGCTTCACCGACGCCGGAATTATCGGCACGGAGGCCGACTTTATCGGCCTCGAGAACTATGTTGGGGCGGTTAGGGATGCCGAGTTCCGATCGGCCTTTGGCAAGAGCCTGATCTGGGCTGTAGGCGGGGCCGCGCTGCAGACCGTCCTTGCCTTCACTACGGCCCTTGCATTGAACCAGGCCTTCCGGGGCCGGCGCTTCGCGCGGACCTGGATCATCCTCTCGTGGATCATCCCGACGATCGTCATCGCCATCCTCTGGCGCTGGATGCTCAACGCCAGCTACGGGATCTTGAACTTCTTGGTCACCACTCTGGGCATCTCGGACGCCCCCATAGACTTCCTGGGCTCACCGAAGTGGGCCCTGCCCACGGTGATCGCGATCAACGCGTGGCGGTGGTTCCCGTTCCTCGCCCTGCTCATACTGGCAGGCCTTCAGAGCATACCCGGCGAGTTATACGAGGCGGCCAAGGTCGACGGAGCCAACGCCACCCAGCGCTTCTTCAGCATCACCATGCCCCAACTGCAGCCGGTACTGTACGTGGTAGGCCTCATAGGAACGCTGTGGGCGTTTCAAATCTTCGACGTGATCTGGCTGCTGACCCAGGGTGGGCCGGCGGGATCGACGCAGACTCTACCGGTCTTGATCTACGACAGGGCCTTCAACGGCTTCGCCATGGGCGAGGCTAGCGCGATCTCCGTCCTGCTCTGCGCGTTCCTCCTGATCTTTTCCGTGCTTTACATCAAGTTTGTGCCGGCCGGCGAGTCTGATACGGAGGTGTTTTAGCATGGTGTACGCCGTCCGACGGAGCTTCCGGTACGCCATGGTTGTCGTGGTCCTGGGCATCGTAATCGTGCCTTTTATCTGGGTTTTCCTGGCCTCGTTTCGCCCGAACAGCGAGCTGATCCAGCAAGGCATCGGAATCAACCTCGACACCCTGACGCTGGACAACTATCGGAACCTGCAACAGGCAGCCCAGTACTTCACGTACCTGATGAACAGCGCGATCGTCGCCGTTACCAGCACGGTGGTTTCCATAACGCTGGCGCTGCTCGCCGCCTACAGCGTGTACCGCACCAGGTACCCCGGGCGCCGGCCCCTGTATCTGACGCTCATCGTCACCTACGTCTTCCCGGGCGTGGTGCTGCTCATCCCGCTCTACCAGCTGATGGGTAAGGTCGGGCTGATCGACAACCTCCTGAGCCTTGTGATAGTGAACGTCACCTTCACCGCGCCTTTTAGCGTCTGGCTCATGCGCGGCTTCTTCGGGGCGATACCGGCGGGGATCGAAGAGGCGGCCTCCCTCGACGGCGCCGGGAGGATGCGCATACTCTTCTCCATAGTCTTGCCGCTCACCGCGCCGGGCATCGCGGCGGCGGCCATCTTCTCCTTCGTGTGGTCCTGGACGGAATACATGTTCGCCTCGGCTTTCATCGTGGATGAGGGGAAGAAGACCTTGCCCGTGGGGCTGGGAGCCTTCATCCAGCAGTACAACATCGACTGGGGCATCCTCACCGCCGCGGCCGTGGCCACCGCCGTACCGGTCGTCGTGATCTTCGCCTTCATCGGCCGGTACTTCGTCGAGGGCCTGACCGCCGGCTCAGAGAAGTAGCGGTGGGCGCGGCGGGACAGGAAACCACCGTAGAGGCGAGCCTGGTTTGCCACCGCTGCTCCTGGCGCGGGGAAATCTCCAACCTCTACGCTTGCCCGGCATGCTCCTCTTCCCTGCTCGTGACCTACGCGGGAACCTACGAGCCCCCGAACGGCACGGTCGACGAGGGGATATGGCGCTACCGGCGCTTCTTACCTGTCTCGGCGAACGCGGAACCCGTGACACTCGGCGAGGGGGACACACCTCTACTTCAGGCTCGGCGGCTAGATCCCTCCGGAGGGTTGCTGCTGAAGAACGAGACCGTGAACCCGACGGGCTCCTTCAAGGATCGTCCGGTGGCCGTCGCCGCGACCGTGGCCCGGGAGCTGGGCCTCTCCGGCCTGCTTTGCGCCTCCACAGGCAATACGGGCGTGGCGGTTGCAGCCTACGCGGCCCGGGCCGGTCTCCCGGCGGCGTGCGTGGTGCCGGAAACTACACCCGCGGCCAAGATGATCCAGATCGAGGGCGTCGGGGCCCGGATCGTCCGCGTTAGGGGCAACTACAGCGACGCGTACGCACTGGCACGGGCAGCGGCGGAGAACTACGGCTGGGCCAACCTGACGTCCACCTACGTCAACCCCTACATGGTCGAAGGCGACAAGACTGTTGCCTTCGAGCTCTTCGACCAGCTGGGAGAACGGGTGCCGGACTGGGTGTTGATACCTGTGGGGGCCGGCCCGCTCCTTGCAGGCATCAACAAGGGGTTCGAGGAGTTGGGGGTATCTGACCCGCGGATGGTGGCGGTCCAGGCGGCAGGATGCGCTCCTATAGTGCACGCCTTCGAATCCGGGGCGAAAGAGGTCCGCGAGTGGGAGCACCCGGTCGAGACCACCGCGTCCTCGATCGCAGACCCTCTGCGGGGTTACCCCGAGGATGGAACGCGGACGCTCTCTGTGGTGCGCGAGAGCGGTGGAGAGGCGGTCGCCGCCTCCGAGGAGGAAACTCGTCAGGCCATGATCGATCTCGCCAGATCGGAAGGATTGCTCGTGGAGCCGGGAGCCGCGGTGGCGGTCGCCGCTCACCGAAAGCTTGCCATCCGGCGGGTAATACGCGAAGGAGAGACCGCGGTGATCGTCCTCACGGGGCACGGCTTGAAGGATCCCGATGCCCTGCATTCCGCGGTGGGGGCGACCGACGAAGCGGCGGCCGTGGAGCCCGGAGACGTTGAAGCGCTTGGCGCGGCACTGGAGGCACGGACATGAGGGAGGTCAAGGTTGGCGTGGTCGGTCTGGGCAGGTTCGGCCGGCTTCACGCCCGAATCCTCTCGGAGCTTCCAGGGTGCCGGGTGAGCGCGCTGTGCGAGGTCGATGGGCCTACTCTCGAGAGGTGTGGAAAGGAGTACGGCGTCAGGGCACTCTACATGGACCTCGAGGCTATGCTGGGTTCGGAGGACGTGGACGCCGTGGACGTCGTGACCGATGAGAGTGCGCACGGCAGACACGCGATGTCGTGCCTGGAGCATGGGAAGGCGGTGTTCGTGGAGAAGCCGCTCGCCACGAACGGCGACGAGGCAGAAGCAGTGGCCAGGATGTCCCGTGAGACCGGTCTGCCCGTCTTGGTGGGGAACATCTCGCGTTTCGACTCCCGCTACGTCATCCTGCGCCGCGAACTCGAGGCCGGGAAGTTCGGGCGCGTGGCCCTTATCCAGGCCAAGCGGAGCTTCTCCCGGGCCTGGTTCGCCGGCTTCGGAAGCCGGGTGCATCCCGTCTTCGAATCCATGATTCATGATCTCGACCTCGCTCTGTGGTATCTACCCTCTCCCGTACGAAGGGTCTACGCGCAGACAGGCTCGACCGGAAATGGGGACGGCGTGCCGAACACGCTGGTCGCAACCCTCACCGCGGAGGATGGCGCGCTCGCCGTCCTCCAGAGCACCTGGCTCGTTCCGGATGCGGCGCCCATAACCCTCGCCGGTCCGCCCGCGGGTCCACTGGACCTGTGGGGCACCATAGACGCGCAACTCGAGGTGGTCGGCACCTCGCAAGTGGGGAAGGTGGACCTGATGGCCGACGGGGTGTACTTGTGGAACGACTCGGCGGTTCGAGCGCCGGATACCGGGCTCTGGCCCGAGGTCCACGGACGCGTCTCAGGTGCGCTACGCGAGGAACTCTCCCATTTCCTCGACTGCGTGCGCGCAAGGAGGCCGTCCCCGCTGGCGCCGCCCGAGGTCGGGGCTGCAGCGGTCCGTCTCGCGGAGGCCATAGTTCGCTCGTCCCGGGAGGGTGAGGTTGTTTTATTACCGGAGGAGGGAGCGCAATGAGCGGGGTGCGTTTGACGGAGCGGATCTCGGTCGTCGGCGGCGGTGCTACCGGGCTAGGTATCTCGCACACCCTGGATCCCAACGTGTACCTCCTCTCCGGAGGCGAAGAGCTCGCTCTCGTGGACGCAGGGGCCGGTCCGGGCGAGGCCAGGATACTGGAGAACGTGCGGTCTCTAGGGTACGACCCCGAGCGGATCGGGCACATCTTCCTTACGCACGCCCACGCCGACCACGCCGGAGGCGCCGCCTCTCTTGCCGAGCAACTGGGGACTCAGGTCTATCTCTCGGAGCTGGAGCGAGGAGCCCTGGAGAACGCCGACGAGGAAGCTCTCGGGCTCTCGATCGCCCGGCGGAATGGTTTCTATCCCGATGACTACCGGCTCAGTCCCTGCAAGGTGGACGTGCCACTTCGGGGAGACGAGAAGCTACAGTGCGGGGATCTGGAGCTGGCGGTGATGCCGACGCCGGGTCACAGCGCCGGCTCCGTCTGCTTTCTCGTAGAGATCGAGGAGGGGGTGGCGCTCTTTGCCGGAGACACGGTCTTCGCTGGAGGGCAGATCAGCCTGATCGTGGCTCCCGGTTCGGACTTGCTCGCCCTGCAGGAGTCGGTAACCCGTCTCGGAGGACTGGGTGTGGCGAGCCTGCTTCCTGGTCATGGCATCTTCCCGCTGGAGGGAGGGCAGGAGCACATAGATCAGGCCGTAGAAGCCTTCGGGACCATGCTGCCACCGAGGTCGATACTGCAATGAGCGAGCTGCAGGATGCTTTGC
>JALYGY010000296.1 GCA_030776865.1 Actinomycetota bacterium
GGCTAGATCATATCCTCTGCCAGCAAAGGGTGCATCCCCGTTCGGTGTATCTCCACGGTTGCTGTTGCGAACTGTCAAGGGCAGTGCTTTGTGCCCCGGCGCCCGTCTGCCGTAGCGCTCGCAAGAACTAGGACAATCTCAGGGCGTCATCTACTATCCCGCGGTGGTCGAAGGCGAGATCCACCGCCCCCGGATCCAGGACCGAGACCTCGGAGGCGTCGGTTGAGGCCAACAGCTCGCCGCCGAGGACGCGGGCGAGGAAGGCAACGCTGACGTTGTGGCCGCGGGGGTCGCGTTCGGGTTCGGAGTAGACGCCCACCAGGTGCGCCAGCTCCACCACCAGCCCCGTCTCTTCGGCCGCCTCTCGGACGGCAGCCGCCTCCACGGTCTCCCCCACCTCTACGAAGCCGCCCGGCAAGGCCCACTGCCCCACAAAGGGATCGCTGCCGCGACGGATCAGGACAACGCCCTCCTCCGTGGGGATCACCACGTCCACCATCAGCTTCGGCGTCTCGGGACCTGCCAACTCCTGCCTCCCCTCTCATCCGTCCTTGCCCCAACCTACTACCCACGGTCCGCGCGAGGTAATCTCTTTCCAAAAAAGGGGGTATGCTCTACGAGGTGGCAACGAGGCGAACTTCGTGAAGATCCTGTGCATCAGCGACCGCGTGGAGCCGATGCTCTACGGGCCGAGCCTCACTGCTTACGCGAGGGGGGTAGAGGCCGTAATCTCCTGCGGCGACCTTCCGTTCGAGTACCTGGAATACATCATCACCTTTCTCGGTGCGCCGGTCTACTACGTGCTCGGCAACCACGACCCCGCACCCGATAGCCCCGAGTGCCCGGAGGGCTGCACCCCTCTCGACGGCCGGGTCGTGGACGCGGGCGGCGTGGCGCTCGCGGGACTCTCGGGGTCTCGCCTCTACTCCGGAGGACCGAACCAGTACACCGAGCGCCAGATGCGCCGCAGGGCCCGAGTCCTCTCGGCCAGAATCTCGTGTCGCAGGCTCGCCGGCCGGCCGAGACCGCAGATCTTCGTCACCCACGCCCCGCCCTTCGGTCTCGGCGACCGCGAGGATCCAGCCCACGTGGGTTTCGAGGCGTTCTTGGGGGTCATAGACCGCCACGGGCCCTCCCTGTGGCTGCACGGACACGTGCACCTCCACGGGCCGGAGGTGCAGAGGGTCGCGAGCCGGGGCGAGACCAAGGTCGTAAACGTCTTCGGGCACCGGATCCTGGAGGTGTAAAAACCTCTGCTAAACGGCTTGCCGCCGGGCAAAGCGGGTTGTAGATTGTTCTGAGTAGAGAATGGACTACGATTTTCAGGCCGACAAGGACTTCACCCGGGCGCGCAGGAAGGCCTTCCTGCGCCGCATCGGAGCGTTTTTGCGCAGGGACCCCGGCTCCAACCGGCTGCTCTCCTTCGAGGAGGTAAAGACGGCTCTAGGGGCCCTCGAGCAAGTCTACCTCGGGATGAGGACCGTCCCCGTGAAGAAGATAGTCGGGAGCGTGGGCCGCCACAGGGACTTCGACCGGGCTTTCTTGCCCTCAAAAGGGGACCTCGAGACCCGCTGGAAGCGGATAGACCAGATGATGCACCGGGCCGAGGAGCTTCCCCCCATAAGCCTCTACAAGATCGGGGACGCCTACTTCGTCCGGGATGGAAACCACCGGGTCTCGGTCGCGCGCCAGATCGGCGGGGAGATGATCGACGCCGAGGTCATAGAGCTCAGGAGCCGGGTGCCGATAGACTCGGCGCTGACCGCGCGCGACCTCCTGCACAAGATCGAACAGCGACACCTGCTGGAACGCCTTCCCATAGACCACGTGCTCCCCGAGGTCAGGGTGGAGTTCTCCGACGTGGCCGACTACCGGAAGCTCGCCACCCTTATCGAAGCCCACGGCTTCCGTCTCAGCCAACTCTGGAAGCGCTACGTCTCACCGGAGGAGGCCTTGAGGGACTGGTACGAGTACCAGTACGCACCCATAGCGGAGATGGTCAGGGAGGAGCGCATCCTCGACTCCTTCCCCGGGAGAACCGAACTCGACCTGTACCTCTGGATCGTCACCCACCGCGAGCGACTCGCCCTCGAGGCCCGCGACGAGGCGATCCCCCCCGAGGCCGCCAAGGAGGACATCCTGAGAAAGAGCCGGCGACGTCTCAAGCCCCCGACCCCGGGCCTGAGCCCCTGAGCGTGACGGAGGACGCGCCCTCCGTCCCCCGCCGATACCCGTGAGTAGGGGGGGTAACCTCTGGACGCCCTAGCGGTCATCTGGTCACCGGTCCGGGTCATGAGGGGTGCGGCCGCGGAGCGCAGGGTGTTGGCTGGCTTTGTCGTCACGGCCGTTTATGCGGCTTTGAGCCTCGCGGCCGCGGCCGTCGCGGTCTTCGGGGGCGTCACGCGGGCGCAATTCCGGGGAGGGCCTGCGGGCCCGGACCTACCGCCGGATCTCCTGGAGGGCATCGTGGTCGCGACCGAGGTCGCCACGCTCGTCCTCTCGGTCCTCGCGCCCTTTGTCTGGTGGATCGCGGTCTCGCTGGTGATGCAGCTCGTAACCCGCTTTTTCGGGGGGAGCGGACCCCTCGCGGCGATGCTGGCGGCCGTCGGCATAGCGGGGGTGCCGCTCGCGATGGGCGCCCTCGTTCAGGCCCTCGCTACGGGCTTGCAGGTGGCGCTCGGGGTGCACAGCACCGCCGGGGTGACGATAGGTCTTCTGGGTGGGCTGCTCGCGCTCGCCGCCCTAGTGTGGCACGTGGTCCTCGTGGTGATCGGGGCCTCGATGGCCCGGACGATAGGCTACGGCGAGTCCGCGGGGTCGTGCGCCGTCTCGTGCGTCGGCTGCCTCGGCCTTATAATCCTCGTAGCCGTTGTCCTTGCGGGGATCGCCATCCTCCTCGGCGCCACGGCCCCGCAGTAGAGATCGTCCGGAAGGAGCAGAGGCTCTTGGATACAGGGAAAAGTGGACCGGGTAACGGAGCTGGCGGCGCCGGGGGGCAGAGCCGGCGGCGCCGGTGGCCCTTTGTCGTCGGAGGGCTCGTGGCGCTGGGGCTGCTGGTCTTGACGGCCGGCCTGGTCGCGCTCGTCCTCGTGCTTGACACCGGCGGCTCGGTCGCCTCCTCCCCCCCAGCCTACGAGGAGGAATACGTCTCCGGCACGGGCCCGACCAAGATAGCCGTCGTGCCGGTTGAGGGTGTGATCGCCTCTGCCGACAGCACCGTGGCCGGCGCCCAGCCGACGACTACGCCCGCGGGGCTTGCTGACGCCCTGCGGCAGGCGAAGGACGACAGTAGCGTTGCGGCGGTCGTGCTCGAGGTGAACTCCCCCGGCGGCGGGGTCACGGCGAGCGACCAGATGCACCAGAGCATACTCGACTTCAAGGAGCATACCGGCAAGCCCGTCGTCGTCTCCATGCAAGACGTGGCAGCCTCCGGCGGCTACTA
>JALYGY010000297.1 GCA_030776865.1 Actinomycetota bacterium
CAGGTACAGGTGGACGCCGGGAGCTCAGAACTCGCTATAGACGAGCAGATAGCCGTGGTCGAGGACATGTTGACCAAGCAGGTAGACGCGCTCGCCGTCGCGCCGACGGCCCCCGACCAGCTAAAGCCCGTCCTCCAGCGAGCGAGCAAACAGGTACCCGTTATCATCGTGGACTCGGACATCCCCGGCTGGGACGGGAAAACCTCCTACATCGGCACGGACAACTTCAAAGGTGGACAAGTCGGCGGGAAGTACATCGTCGAGCAGTTGAAGGGTTCGGGAACGCTGGCGATCATAAACGGCGTTCCGGGGGCGACCTCCGGCGAGCAGAGGGTCGCCGGGGTAAGAGACGCCGTGAAGGACAGCGACATCGAGATCGTTCAGGAGGTAGCCGCGGACTTCGACCGTGCCAAGGGCGTCTCGGCGATGGAGGACATACTCCAGAACAACCCGGACGTGAACGCCGTCTTCGCGGCCAACGACCAGATGGCGTTGGGAGCGCTGGAGGCCCTTCAGTCCCGCGGGAAGACCGAAGACGTCCTGCTCGTCGGGTACGACGGGACCGAGGAGGCCACGGAGTCGATCATCAAGGACGAGGGGATAGACGCCACGGTGGCGCAGAACCCCTACAAGATGGGCCTGGTCGGCGTGAAAGAGGCGGTGGACGCGGCGAAAGACAAGCAGGTGCCGAAGACGATCAACACCGGGGTGACGCTGGTCACCGCAGAGAACGCCAAGGGTTACCTCAAGGAGTACAGGGAGCGGCTGGGTAAGCAGTAGTGTTCAGCTCGCCCGTGCGCTGAGCGAGCGCCAGGGCGCCGCGAGGTCTGCCGGAACCTACAGCTCGGAGACTACCTTCTTGGCCCGCGGGATCGCCGGCGCGCTCATGGAGAGCTCCGTCACGCCCAGCTGGACGAGCTTCGGGATCATGGCCGCATCGGCGGCCGCCTCCCCGCACACCCCCACCCAGATGCCGTGCTCCCTGGCGGCCTCGCAGGTCGTCCTTATGAGCTCGAGGACCGCCGGATGGTCTGCGCTCTGCAACCTCCTGAGGCGCTCGTTGCCCCGGTCGGCAGCGAGGGTGTACTGGATCAGGTCGTTGGTGCCGATCGAGAAGAAGGAGACCTCCGGCGCCAGTTCTCTGGCCAGAATAGCCGCTGCGGGCGTCTCGATCATAACGCCGACCTCCACGGGTCCAATCTCCTGTCCCTCACCTTCGAGCTCTTCCCGGCATTCATCGAAGACCTGCTTCGCCGATCTGAGCTCCTCGACGTCGGCGATCATGGGGAACATGACCTTGAGGTTGCCCAATGCTCCGGCCCGCAGGATGGCCCGGAGCTGAGGCTTGAAGAGCTCTGGCACGTCCAGGCACATCCTTATCCCGCGCCAACCCAGGAACGGGTTCTCCTCCTCGGGCTGGTCCACGCCGGAGAGGTCCTTGTCGCCACCCACGTCCAGCGTCCGCACGATCACCGGCCTGTCGCCGAACGCTCTGGCCACCGCGCCATAGGCCTCGTACTGCTCGTCCTCCGAAGGGAGCTGCGGCCTCTCCATGAACAGAAACTCGGTGCGGAAGAGCCCCACCCCCTCCGCCCCCCAGGAGAGAGCGTCTTGCGCCTCGGACGCCGATCCCAGGTTGGCCGAGACCTCGATGCGTCGCCCGTCCCGCGTACGGGCCTCAACGTGCCTGTACTCATCAAGGGCTGCACGTTCCTCCGCCGCCACTTCTTGCTCCGCCTCGAACTCGGCCACGGTCTCGGGGGCGGGGTCGGGGATGGCGACTCCTTCTCCACCATCCACGGCGATGGTCCGGGCCTCGAGCGCCCTCTCCAGCGCCCCGGGCCCAACGCCCACGACGGCCGGTATGCCCATGGAGCGAGCCATGATCGAGACGTGGGAGGTCACCGACCCCTCGGCGGTGACGAACCCCAGCGCCATCCCTTTGGGGATGCGGGCCGTGTCCGAAGGCGCAAGGCTGCGGGCCACGATGACCGAGGGGGTCTCGAGCGCCTCGAGTCCCCCCGCCTTGCGTCCCATAAGCTCGGCCGCTATCTGGCGCGTGACGTCGCGCACGTCATCGGCCCTGGCGCTCAGGTACTCGTCCTCCATCGCAGCGAATTCCTCGGCGTACTCCTCTCCGGCGGCCAGCACCGCAACCTCCGGGCTCTCCAGATTCCGGACGCGCTCCTCGAGCGCCGAAGCGAGCTCCGGGTCCTCGGCCATCTCCGCGTGAAACTCGAAGATGCCCGCCTCTTCCTCGCTCCCTGATCCTCGAAGATCCTCGACGGTCTCCGAGAGCCGCCGCACCACGTTCTCGACCGCTCGATGGAACCGGTTCAGCTCCTGCTCCACCGAATCCTCCGGGATGCGCTTCCGTTCGGGCTCAAGCTTTCCGCCGACGTGGGCGAAGACCGGTCCGACCGCCACGCCCTCCGAGGCGCCAACACCGGTCAGCTTGGCGGCACTTCCCAATTCAGTGCTCGTCTTTCGAGATCAGCTCCGCGAGGGCATCAACGGCCTCCTCAGCGTCCTCGCCCTCCGCGCGGATGATTATGTTCTCGCCCTTCTTGGCAAACCCTGTCACCTTCATCACGCTCTTGGCGTTGACCTCGCGGTCGCCCTTGATCACCACGATCTGGGACGAGAATCGCTTCGCCGTCTTGATGAACTGCGCCGCCGGACGGCCGTGGATGCCCGCTTCGGGTCCGACCGTCGCCTCCCTCTCCGCCATGAGCCGCTCCCCTCGCACCGCGAGCCAACGTACAAAACAGGACCCGAGTCCCCGCCGGTTTCAGTCTAGCAGAACGCCCTTACGGATCGTCTCGTTACAAAAGAGCCCCAAGTCTAGGCCGCCGTTCCCTCGACTCCGGCGACGGGATCCTCGATAAAGAAGGTCTCGGGGTCGAGGGGGAAGGTCACCCGGCACTCTTTATCGGGGTTGTGTCTCCTCGCGATCTCCAACGCCCGCTCGATGTTCTCGGCCTGCACCATCACCCTTCTACGAGCGGCACCGCCGCCAACCTCCACCGAAATCCTCACCATCTCACTACCCCTCTCGCGGAGGTCTCGCCGATCACTTCCGGCCCGTTGCATCTCGGTTTCATGGTCCGACACTCTAGACCGTTTTCGTAACGATTTGACAACTACAGCATAAACAATCGGCTACAGTTCTCGTCCGGCTCATGTGCATGAAGGCGAGAACACTGATCTAATGCATCCTCCTCGGCCCTGAGAGAACTTCAGCCGCTCTCCGCTACGAACCAGCCCACGGCCTCGAGGGCGATCTCGGGCGGAACGACGTGGCCGCCCTCGAACTCCCGGTAGCGGACCTCGTAGCCGGCCCTCTCGAGTCGGGGAACGATAACACGGCTGCAGCGGTCGATCGGGAGCCACCCGTCACGCGTGCCGTGGGAGATGAAGACGCGCGGGGCTCCCTCCCGCCCTGCTGGTGCTGCGAACCCCGGCGAGAACGCCAGCACGTGCGTAAAGAGATCCCCGTTGGCGATCCCCAGCGTGAGCGCGTAGGAGGCCCCGTCGGAGTAGCCACCTACGGCGACGCGCGACGGATCGACCGCGTAACGTGAGAGCGCCCACTCCAGGGCCTGGTCGATGGCGGTAACGTCCGGACCGTAGCGGCGGCTGGCGATGACGTCCCACGTGTACTCGCGCGAGCTCGGCGCGAGCAGGATGAGCCCGGCCCCGTCCGCCTGGGCCCGGAGCAGGGCGAGGCCGTCGCGCGCGTCTTCGCCCGCGCCGTGGAGCAGCACCACCAGCGGAGCTGGACGTTGCGCACGGTAGTAGGTCGGGGGAGCGTAAAGGTAGGCTTCACGCGCGGCACCGAGCTCAAGGGGCCACAGGCCGACCGGCCCCGTCCCTGAGGTCGCCGCCGGCCGCGCCTGCAGTCGTCCCTCCATCCACCCCTCTTTCCCAGCCATAAGGGTCTATCTGTTCCCCCGGGTTCGCCCGACTACACCCCACGAGTGCGACCGTGGCGCCCCGCTCGATGCATCTGGCAATCCCACGCCGGTAGTGCTCCTTAGTGTTACGATCGGGGCGACCTAGAGGAGGAGACGCGCGTGACCCGGGATCTACTACTAGAGAACCTGAGGTGGCTTGCGGCAGGCAATCCGGCGTACGCAGGCACCGACGAGGAGGGTCGACAAAACGTGGTGGTTGCTCATCTGATGGCCGATGATTTCTTGCTGAGCTACATAGACGATCGGGAGGTTACCGAACTCTTTAGCAAGGTGCGCAAAGGGTATTCGCCGTGAGGCCCTTCGCGGATCTCTTACAGATATCATCCGCCACTCGCTTAGGAGCGTCGTCTTGCCGAAGCCGAGATCAGGGTCAGCCTGCGGTCTATACCCTCGGCGAGGAGCTTGCCCAGGCGAGGGTGGGGCACCAAATTGGGGTGCGCTTGTGGTACCTGGAGCTTGGTCGTTAGCAGCGATTCGGCCACGATCAGCCCCCGATCAGGGACTCTATAAAGCGATCCCGGCTCACCAGGGACGCCAGCGCGTCTTCGCCAGAGAGGGCTGTCGGCACGGGGTTGGGCAGGACCCGCCCTCCCCTCCCATACAGGCCGAAGAGCAGCGAGACCAGCTCGCCGGTGGAGAACTGCCTTACATACCACCCCTCGCCGAGAACCTGGGAGTAGAGAAACCTCCTAGCAGCCTCAGCTGAGGAGAACACCGGCAACACCTCCTCCCCGCACCCCAGCTGGACGTGAGGGACCTCGAGACCCCTGGTCTCACGCCGCGTGATCAGGTAGTGCACGAGAACCGGGCGCCCGGAAGTGGGCCACGACACCTCCCTTGTGTCCGCCCTTCTCCCACTATTCGATGATCCTCCACTCCATCCAGTCGTGATGCTCCGCCCGCAGGTACTCGTCCTGCTCCTTGCGCCACTCGTAATACTCGGCATCCCAGGGATGTGAGGTCCCATCCGAGGGCGAACGGACAGCCAGCTCCTCCCGAACCAGGATCACATGGTCCGCCCCGCACCGGCATACGGTATCTGAGGCGCTCAGGACCAGCCTCTCACCGCAATCGCACTCGACTACGACGCATGCCGGGCACCACACGTAGGCCTCGCCGTAGGAGGTCTCTTGTACCCTGTAATGGCCCGCGGTGCGCTCTATTACCCTTGTCATCCGGTTACCCCCTTTCCCCAACGGATACCCGGTCGACGGCCAGTATGGAACGTATGTAGCCACCCTACCCGTTCGACCCCCAGGCCGTCAAGCCTGC
>JALYGY010000298.1 GCA_030776865.1 Actinomycetota bacterium
CACCTTCTCAGTCCTCCTGTGCGATCTCACTGACGCTACCTCGATACTTTACCCCGGCGCCCTCCGGCTAAACGTGAAGCAGAGAACAGCCGACCGCCCCCGTCGTGTGCACCTGGAATCCGCTGCGCGGCATCAGACCCCGACGGACCTCTCCTTGAAGCCCCTCGGCTTGTAGCGCTCGACGTACCGGCGGTAATCCTCAACCTCGCTCTTTGCGCGTTCTTCGCTCCAACCCAGATGGTCTACGGCGACCTTGGCTGCGGCCTCGTCCACGTCGAGGCCGACCTTCGGTCCCATCCCGACCATCGTGCGTCTCAACAGCGCGTCGGCGAGGGTCTGTGCCATCTCGTGGCGGAAGGCGTAGAGGACCTCGGCGCCGATGAGTCCGGTCTCGACGGTGGCGGAGGGACCAAGTGGCATCCGCAGCGAGGGATCGTCGCCGGCCATCTCCAGCACGTCTGGCACACGCGCGCCGTAGAGCCTGAGGAGCCGCTCGGCCAGCTCGTCGGCCAGGCCACTTCTCACCTTGAACTCCGCGGCGAAGGCGTCGAAATCCGGGGTCGCACCTCCCGGAAGCGGGACCTTATCGGTGTGGCTCTCGGGAGCCCTGAGGTGCAGCTTGTCGTAGACCTTATCCACCGTCTGACGCGAGAGGTTGCGGTAGGTCGTCAGTTTTCCGCCGACGATGGAGATGAGCCCCCCGAGCCTGGGGTCTTCCCTGATGTGGGGCGCGTGGTCGTGGATAATATGGCTCCGCGTCACGCTGCCCGCGGCGCCTTCCGGATGGTAGGGCAGAGGCCGGACGCCGGAGTAGGTGAAGAGCACAGAGTCGCGGGAGAGGTTCGCCTCGGGTATGACGTGGTTCGTCTCATCCAGGAGGTAATCTATCTCCTCCTCCTCGGCGACGACGTGGTCGAGGTCTCCCTCGTAGCGGATGTCGGTGGTGCCGATGAGGTACCGCCCGTTCCACGGAACGATAAAGTAGGGCCGACCGTCTCTTCGCGCCTCCACGTAGAGAGCCTCACCCTTTGGGGCTCCCGGGAAGGGATCCACGACCAAGTGGCTACCCTTGGTGCCCCCGATCAAGCGCTTCTCGGACGGCCCGTAGCGATCGATCTTCCGCAGCACCTCGTCTACCCACGGGCCGGCGACGTTGACCGTCACGGGCGCGCGGGCCTCGTAGGTGCCACCGCCAAGGACGTCCGTGAACTCGACGCCCCTCACTTTTCCCTCCTCGACGGTGAGGCGGTCCACCCTGGCGTAGGTAAGAACGACGGCGCCGTGCTCGCGGGCGGAGACGGCGTTCTCGACGGCTACCCTTTCTGCGTACTCTACCTGCCCGTCGTAGTAGAAGGCCGCGCCTTTGAGGTCCTCGGGATTCAGGCCGGGCTCGCGCTCGAGGGCCTCCTCTGGGCTGAACATCTTGTGGTTACCTACGCTCTTGTCGAAGGAGAGAACGTCGTAGGCGAGCATGCCGAGCCGGATCATGAGCGGACCGTGCTTGGCACGCTCGTAGATGGGGATCATAAAGCCGAGTGGCTTCACCAGGTGCGGGGCTACGTGGAAGAGGATCTCGCGATCCCGGAGCGACTCCCGCACTAGGGGAATCTCGTAGTATTCCAGGTAGCGCAGGCCACCGTGAATCAGGCGCGTCGCCCACTGCGTCGTCCCAGCGGAGATGTCCCCCTTGTCCAGAAGCAACGTGCTCAGGCCCCGCATGGCGGCGTCCCGGGCGATCCCGGCCCCGTTGATGCCGGCCCCGATCACGATGAGGTCGAACGGATAGTCCCGGATGCCCTCCGGTACCCGGCTGCTCATGTCTTCCTCCTTACCCTTCGTGCAGTTTGGATTCGGTGCGGGCCTCCATCGCAGCCTCCACGCACTCGTCGGCTTCGGACCCCGTCGAGGCCTCGACCCCGGCGGCGAACGCTCCCTCGACGAACGGCGCGTCCACGAGCCTGACCCTCTCCCTGTTTTCTGAGGACAGCATCTCGAGGACCGTCTCGGCCGAGAGGACGGCGCTCCCGAGGTCCATGAAGACCAGTGCCTCGTCGGCGTCGAGGTTCTCGATGGCGGCTTTGATCCTCTCAGGGTCCGTCCCGAAGCCACCGTCGGCGTCGCCCCCGACCGCCACGACCTCGACCTCGCCGGCCATCTGCCGCACCAGCTCCGTCGTGCCCTCGGCGATCTGGGCGCTGTGTGAGACGAGCACGAGCCCGACCATCAACTCGTCCCTTCCAGGGCCCGGGCCGCCGCATCCAGAAGACAGTAGGTGGAGGTTGCTCCGGGATCCTGGTGCCCCTGGGCACGGTCCCCCAGGTAGCTGGCCCGCCCCTTCCTGGCTGTGAGCGGCACCGTGGATTGTGCACCCTCCTTCGCCGCCTCGGCCGCGGCCCGGAAGACCTCTGCCACGCTTCCGTTTGACGCGGCCTCTTTCGCAGCCTCGACGGCGGGCTCTAGAGCATCCACGATCGTCTTGTCCCCAACCTCGGCCTTGCCACGCTGCTTGATCCCACCGAGCGCCGCCTCCAGGGCTTCTGCGGCGTCCTCGGCCGATACCTCGTCTTTGTCCTGTAGCGCGGTCGAGGCGCGCAGGAACGCCGTGCCGTAGAGCGGGCCGGCCGCGCCGCCGACCTTGCTCACGAGCGCCATCGAGACGGCTTTGAGGGCCTCGGCCGGGGTGGACGGGTCGGCGCTATCCAGGCGCTCGAGCGCCGCCTGGAAGCCGCGGTGCAT
>JALYGY010000299.1 GCA_030776865.1 Actinomycetota bacterium
GGGTCGAGTAGCTCCTGCAGGTCCGCCGAGACCGCCTCGAGCGTGATGTCGTGGTCCACGAACTGGCCGAAGTAGGTGTAGGCTGCCGGGATGTCGGAGTCTCCGCCACCAGCGCCAAGCATGACCCGGCCAAGCTCGATGAGGGCATCCCGCGTCGCGCGACCTTCTGGCAGCAGGTTGTCTGCGCCCTGCTGGAGTTCCGGGAACAGGAAGCCGAAGTCTTGCGTGGTTGCCGGCTGCGCAGCGGCGAACCCCAACGTGATGTCAGCGCTGCGGTCGGTGAGGGCGTCGCGGGCCGTTCGAAACTCGTCTATGGTGATGGTTTTCCCGTGGGGCAAACGTGGCATGGCGGTCTCCTCCGAGTGCGTCGCTTGTGTGAGCCAGGATCTCGAACTCTGGGTTCTTCCCGTGTCTCCCTCCTCTCTCTGCGGAACGCCTGTCGCAAGCCCCGCTGCAGACTTCGGCGGCCTGGCTGGCGAGGTCTTCATCGCACCACGACGCGATGAATCGCCAATGAATCCTCGATGAACTTCCGAAAAAACCGGACCGGAGCACGGCGAGCCCTTCAGGTCGGCCTCCGCCCCATGAAGCGGTGGCACATCCCCCCTCTTAGACGCCAACCCCGGCTCCCGAGCCCGAGAACAATTCGACCATGAGGATGATGAATCTGGCTCCCTTCGGTGTCATCATGTTCGAGGTGTAGTAGCCCACCGCTCGGTAAAGGAGCGGGAAGGAGGTGGCGTGTTCGCGCGGATAACCACATTCCAAGGTCGCCCCGAGCGCGTGACCGAGTTTCGCCACGCCATGGAAGAGCACGTCCTGCCGGCGCTCAGGCGACTGCCCGGTTTTCAAGGGGTGCTGTTCCTCGCCGATCAGGAGAGCGGCAAGGTGCTCGGGGTTGCCCTCTGGGAAACGGAGGAGTCCATGCGTGCCAGCGAAGACTCGGCTTACTGGTTTCGCGCCTATGGCGCCGAGGCTGCCAGCGAGAGGATAACGGGCGTGGAGAGGTACGAGATCATCTTGTCCGACCTGGACAGGGTGCAGCCCTAGCCGGTGCTTAGTACCTTACGACCAGGGCTTCTGCAGAGTAGTATCCGTGCGCTTCGTCCGGCCCGCCGCCTGGGAAGCTGCGGTCGACGGCGAGGCCTGCTCGAAGACGCTCCCGGAGGTTTCTCTGTTATGCAGTGGGCGCCTTATGCGAGGGATGGGAGTCCGAGCGCAGATTGTACGAGACCTCCAAGTCCAAGGCGACGAGCGTGACGAGGACAGCCAGCAGCAGTGCGGCAAAGGTAACCGGGCGGAGGCCCGCCCCGATGAGGGCGAGCGCTACTAGCAGGCCCACGACGCCCAGGCGGGCGCCGAGGATAGCCGGGACGACACCTCGCGCCGTCGCGTCCTGAATAAGGCTTACGCAGCATAGATACACCGCTGCGCCGCCGCAAAGCGCCCATCGCACGCCGGCATCAAGCGAGGTGGCGTCTGCTTCTTCGATGAGGAGGTTCACGCCCGCCGCAACGGCCGTAAGGGCGGCGAGCATCGGCAGGTGAGCATAGATGAAGCGGGCAGCGGTCCACGGGCCCGGCCTTAGCGCCAGACCCGCCCCAACGTCGAAGTACGTCCACCAAAGACACCCCACGGTGAGGAACCCCAGGGCCGCGCCGGCCGCCGACGACAGCCTCCAGTCGCTGCCGGCCACGCCCAGCGCCACGGCGACCACCGACTCGCCCAAGACGATTATCGTAAACAGCGCGAACCGCTCGGGGATGTGGCTAGCATGAAGCGGGATGCGACCGACGAAGCGCGGACCGCTCACGGCCGGAACACCGATGTCGACCGCCAGCCCGATCCCCCACACGATAAAACGCCACGGCTCGGGGATGGCTAGCGAGGCAGTCCACAGCGCCACGCTCAAGCTGAAGGCCACCACGTAGCGGCCAACGAGGGGCCGCGCCAGTGGCACGTGGCGGTAGGCGCGCAGGTTGAGGACGACCGTGAGCACCCGGATGGCGACGTAGGCCAGGGCAAAGCCCGCGCTCTTCCCGTGGGCGACGTCGGGGATCTGGATGGCGAGTGCGGCGACGGCGAGCATCGCGGCCAACACGCACACTCGGAAGAGCACGTCGTCGGTATCGAAGCGGTCGGCGTAGAAACTGAAGCCTTGCCAGGCGACGAAGACGGGCACGAAGAGTGCCGCGAAGGTAGCAAAGCCGCCCAAGGTGTGGTCCACGACGAGCTCGTGCGAGAGCTCGGCGATCGCCACAACAAACACCAGGTCGAAGAAGAGCTCGAGCCAGGAAGCGTGACGCTCGTCCTCTGCATCCTCTTCGGAGAGTGTGCGGAGGCGGGGCGGGCGCAGCCAGGGCTGGGCGGCTCGCGAGTCGCGGCCGAAGCGCAGCATCGGCTAGGTCCCTACCCTGCGGGTGCGGCCTCGTCTTCCGGGATGACCTGACGGTAGCTGCTCACTTCGCACCGCCATATGATACCCCTGCCCGCCGAGCGCGTAGGCGGCTAGCGGCTTCTTGCGCGTGGTCGCGTACGCCAGCACGCTCCTCGGCGTGCGGCGTAGAGTTGGCTTTCGGTCTAAACCCGATGGTCGGGCAGGAGTACACTCGCTAAACTAGGTCAAAATGACCTGTTGGACGAGAGCGGAGGCGAATGTGGCAGAGAAGGTAAGGGTAACGGAAGCGAAGGCGCATCTTTCGGCGCTGATGGCGCGGGTTGGCTATGGGGGTGAGCGGTTCCTCATCGAGAGGCGGGGAACGCCGCTCGCCGCGCTTGTAGGCGTCGAGGATCTGGAACGTCTGGAAGGAGAGCGCGGAGGTGTTTCCTTGCGGTCGAGGCCGCGCGGGGCGTTGGCTCTGGTGGGGGCATGGGGCGAGTTCGTAGAGGATGATGAGATCGACGTGATGCTGGAGGAGATCTACGCCGCCCGGGAGCGCGACACCGGGCGTCCGGTGGAGGACCTGGAAGCCTGATGTACTTGCTCGACACCGACATCCTGAGCCACCTCATGAAGCGTGGTCCAGCGAGCACGCTGGTGGCCAGGTTGGCCCGGGTGCCGCCGGAGGATCAGTTCACTTCGAGTGTGACCCTCGGGGAACTCCTATACGGGGCGCACCGGTCGAGCCGCACCGCCGCTCTGCTGGAGCGTATCGAGGAAACGCTCCTGCCGGAGCTGCCCATCCTTCCTTTCGACGCCGCCGCGGCCCGGCGCTACGGGGAGCTGAGGGCGGAGCTCGAGCGGAAGGGCACCCGCATAGGCGACGCCGATACGCGCGTTGCGTCCATCGCCCTGTCCCGGGGACTGACGGTGGTCACCGGCAACGAGCGTCATTTTCAGCA
>JALYGY010000300.1 GCA_030776865.1 Actinomycetota bacterium
TTGAGCCGGCGGCGGGGGGGAGGCGCTCTCGCCCGGCTCGTCGCCCGCAAGAGCGGGTTGCACGGCGCCGACGAGAACATGAAGCGTGTGGGACGTGAGCACGCGGGGCTGCCAGACGACCTCCTCACCTTCCACTACGACCCGCTCGCATGCGCGGTCGCTGCCGGATGGGATGGCGTGCGGGTAGAGGAGTTAAGGCTCTCGGCCCGGTTTATAGACGGTGTGCTCACCTTCCCGGAGTCGCCGGATGGCAAGCCAACCCGCGTCGTTACGGGCGTGGATGGCCCACGCCTGGAACGAGAGTGGGTGGAGGCGATGGGGAGGGTGCGATGAAGGGGCCGGGAGGGTCAGCCAGCCTCGCACCCTTGACGCCTCACGCGCGCTCTGGTAGCTTGCTCGCCAAGACAACCGCCCTTTAACGGCGTCCAGCGAGGCGCGAAGGAGGTTAGAGCTTGGACCGAACGAGCGTCCAGGAGCACGCGAGGGTGCTCACCCCCGACGGTATCGACCGTTCGTTGCGCCGCATCTCACACGAGATTCTCGAGAGAAACGCATCCAACCTCGACGGGCTCGCGCTCGTGGGGGTGCTGACGCGCGGGGTCCCGCTTGCGCGCCGCATCTCGGAGAACATCCGCCTCTTCGAGGGGATAGAAGTCCCGGTAGGCTCGCTGGACATCACGCTTCACCGGGACGACCTAGCGGACGAAGAACCCGAAGTAAAGGCCAGCCGGGTGCCCTTCGAGGTCGGGGAACGCACGATCGTGCTGGTCGATGATGTGCTCTTTACGGGAAGGACGGCGCGGGCCGCGATGGACGCCCTCTTGGAGCTCGGCCGTCCCGCCGCGATCCGGCTCGCGATCCTGGTAGACAGGGGGCACAGGGAGCTGCCCATCCGGGCCGATTACGTCGGAAAGAACGTGCCCACATCGCTTGAGGAGCGGGTGCTGGTGAACCTAAGAGAGACGGACGGGGAGGACGGGGTGGTCGTCGTTGGAGACTAGGAACTTCCTGACGCTGGAGGACGCGGGGCGCGAGGACCTTCGCACCGTTCTCGACCTGGCGCGGGCCCATGCCGAAGGGCGCCTTGGCAGTCCGCTCGTCGGGAAGACCGTGTGCCTGGCCTTCTTCGAAGCCTCGACCCGGACGGCGGTCTCCTTCGAGCTCGCCGCCCGGCGGGGTGGGGCCGATGTGATATCGCTCTCCGAGAGGGGCTCGGCCATTGCCAAGGGCGAGTCCCTTATAGATACGGTCGTGACCCTCGATCGCCTCGGGGCCGACGCCATCGTACTGCGCCACCCGGCCACGGGCGCTGCAACCCTTGCCGCCCGCCACACCGGCGCGGCCGTCGTCAACGCGGGCGACGGCTGCGGCCAGCACCCCACCCAGGCCCTCCTCGACCTCTACTCTCTGAGCGGCGCCCTAGGCGGGTTCGACGAGCTCGCCGAAACACGCGCCGCCATCGTCGGAGACATCCTGCACAGCCGGGTAGCGCGCAGCGTCATCCCGGCCTTCCGAGCCGCCGGTATGGAGGTCGCCCTCGTCGCTCCCCGCACCCTGCTCCCCCTGGACGCCGGAGCGTGGGGGCTCCCGATCCTCTCCTCGGTGGACGAGGCCCTCGATTGGGGAGCGGGTGTGCTGTACATGCTGCGCCTCCAGAGAGAGCGCATGACAGGTGCGAGGGTCCCGTCGGTCGCCGAGTACGCGCGCTTCTACGGGGTGGCCAGGCGACACCTGCGAGATGGAGTACTCATCATGCACCCAGGCCCCGTCAACAGGGGGGTAGAGATCTCCGGCGAGGTCGTGCTCGACGGAGCGTCTTTGATCTCCGACCAGGTGGCCGCCGGGACCCACGTTCGCTCGGCGGTCCTCGCCCTCGCGACCGGCGCCGCCCACGAGGTCGCCGCTTGATCGGGCGCGGTGCGGAGCTGCTGATCCGTCAAGCCCACCTCCTGGACCCGGGTGCCGGTATCGAGCGGATCGCCGACGTGCGCATCTCCTCAGGCCGGATCGCCGAGATCGGGGACGGTCTGCGGGGGACGCGCGAGCTGGCCGCCGACGGCCTCCACCTCTTCCCCGGCTTCGCGGACGTGCACGCCCACTGGCGCACGCCGGGCCGCGAAGACGAGGAGGATATAGAGACCGGCTCCGCATCGGCCGCCGCCGGAGGCTTTACGAGCGTGGTGATGATGCCGAACACCGACCCCGTCGTCGACAAGCCCGTTGTAGTCAGCTCTCTCGTGCGCCGGATCGAGAGGGAGTCCAGGGTGCGGGCCTACGTCTCCGCCGCCCTTCACGTTGGGCTACAGGGCGAGCGGTTGACGGAGATGCGCCTCTTGAAAGAAGCCGGCGCGTTCTGCGTCTCGGACGACGGGCTGGGCACGCAATCTACCGGCGTGCTGAGGAACGGCATGCTCTACGCAAAGACCGCGGGGCTGCCGGTGATCCTGCACTGCGAAGACCACGCTTTAGCGACCGGCGTCGTGCACGAGGGCGCCGCCGCCGCGCTAGCCGGTATCTCGGGCACGCCCGCCAGCGCCGAGGACGCGGCGACGGCGACGGCCCTGGTGCTCGCCGCGGAGACCGGGTCGCAAGTCCACATAACCCACGTCTCGACGGCTCTTTCGGCTGCGCTGGTCGGGTTCTTCATGGGCCGCGCGAGCGTCACCGCCGACACCACCCCGCACCACCTGACGCTGTCTGACGCCCTGATCTCCACGCTCGACGGGATGTACCGAGTAAACCCTCCTTTGAGGCCGGAGAGGGACCGCGCCGGCGTGACGGAAGCCCTGCGAGACGGCACCCTCGACTTCGTGGCCACCGACCACGCGCCGCACGCCTCCGAGGAGAAGGAGCTGCCGCTGCAGGAGGCGGCGCCCGGATTCCTCGGTCACGAGACGGCCTTCCCGGCTCTCTACACGGAGCTGGTCCTGAACGGTAGAATCTCGCTCTCCCGGCTGGTCGAGACGATGAGCTGCGCCCCAGGGCGCTGGGTCAACGGGGGCGGTAGCCTGCGAGCAGGCTCTCCGGCGGACCTCACGCTCGTGGATCTCTCGGAAGAGTGGACGGTAGACCGGGAGTCCCTGCTGAGCCGGTCGTCCAACTCCCCTTACCTCGGGCGCACGCTGACGGGGAGGGTCGCGGCTACAATAGTTGGCGGAGAGCTGGTGCACGACAGGATCGGAGCTCGGTTTGCAGCACGGGCATAGGAGTAGAGCGACGCTCGTCCTCGAAGACGGGGCCCTCTTCGAGGGCTGGAGCTTCACCGGCGAAGGAGAGGTTGCGGGAGAGGTCGTCTTCACTACCAGCATGGTCGGCTACCAGGAGACCGTTACCGACCCTTCTTACCGCGGCCAGATCGTGCTCTTCACCTACCCCCTGATCGGGAACTACGGCGTGATCCCCGGCGACGACGAGTCCCCTAAAGTTCAGGCCGCAGGTGTCCTGGTGCGCGAGTACACCCCGCACCCCAGCAACTGGAGGAGCGAACGGTCTCTGGCCGCCCTCCTCGAAGAGTCGGGCGTCGTCGGCGTGGAGGGCGTCGATACCCGCGCCCTGACCCGGCACCTCAGGGACAGGGGCGCCATGCGAGGTGTGATCTCCACCGCCTGTCACAACCCTGCCGTCCTGCGCGAGAAAGCCAACGCCCACCCCTCGATGGTCGGCCTCGACCTCGCCTCCACCAGCTCCGAGGTTACCGAACCGACGTTGTTACCCGCTCTCGGCGAGGAGCGCTGCCGTATTGCCGCTTTCGACTACGGGGTGAAGGGCTCCATCCACAAGGAGCTCAGGAGCCGCGGCGCCTCGGTGCTGGCGGTGCCCGCCTCGACGAGCGCGCAGGAGATACTCGCATCGAACCCCGACGGCCTGTTCTTGTCCAACGGACCGGGAGATCCCGCCGCCCTCGAAGACGCCGTGAACACCTTGCGTCCGCTGCTGGGAGAGATCCCCACCTTCGGCATCTGCCTCGGACACCAGCTCCTCGGCCTCGCTCTGGGCTGCGAGACGTACAAGATGCCCTTCGGGCATCACGGCGCGAACCACCCGGTGCGCAACCTGAAGACGGGGAGGATCGAGATCACAAGCCAGAATCACGGCTTCGCCGTGCGCGAAGAAACCCTGCCCGGCGGCGTCGCGTTGACCCACCGCAACCTCTACGACGGCACGGTCGAGGGGATCGAGAGCCGCTCCCTGCGCGCCCGGAGCGTGCAGTACCACCCGGAGTCCAGCCCCGGACCGCGCGACTCCGGGTACCTCTTCGACGAGTTCGTGGCGGGCATCTCGGAGAGGGCCAGACCGTAGCCTTGCCCCGCCGCGACGACATCTCGAGCGTCCTTATCATCGGCTCTGGGCCCATCGTCATCGGGCAGGCCGCCGAGTTCGACTACTCGGGCACCCAAGCCTGCCGCGCCCTGCGCGACGAGGGCTACCGCGTTATCCTCGTCAACTCCAACCCCGCGACCATAATGACCGACCCCGAGGTCGCCGACGCTACCTACGTCGAGCCCCTCACCGCCGCGTCGGTGGCCGAGATCATCCGCCGCGAACGCCCTGAGGCCCTCCTCCCTACCCTCGGCGGCCAGACCGCCCTGAACCTCGCCGTCGAGCTGCACGAGCTGGGTACCCTGGACGAGCACGGCGTCGAGCTACTCGGGGCCTCCGTCGAGTCCATCCGCAAAGCGGAGGATCGCCAGCTCTTCCGCGAGGCGATGGAGCGCATCACCCTCAAGATCCCCGAGAGCCGCACCGTCCGTAACCT
>JALYGY010000301.1 GCA_030776865.1 Actinomycetota bacterium
GGCCAATACGACGGCTACGCGATCCTCGAGGCGCCTGACAACGTCTCGGTAGCTGGCGTGGTGCTTGCTATCACACGGCAGGGGGCGCCCTAGCCTCGGTTGAGACAACGGTGCTGATGAGCGTGGAAGAGACGCTTGAGGCACTCGCGAGGGGCAAGGACATTGGCTACCGCCGCCCAGGAGAGTCGCCAGCGACCTAGACGTTGACTGAATAAGCGGTCTCGTAAGCTCGGGACGGCGTCTGACCGCAGTCACAAACGCGGCGCTTGAGCGATCGAGAGGGTGTTGCCATCCGGCTCCCTGAAATAGGCGACCTTGGCGCCGCCCTCGAACGTGGCGATGCCCTTCTCATCCGTGATGATCGGTCCTGCGTCGTAGCGCTCGAAGGCGACGCCCCTGGCGGTGAGTTCGGCTACGACTCGCTCGACGTCGTCGACACCCCAGCTGGCCAGGGTCGCCGTCGACTTGCCGGCGTGCTCCGGCGAGAGGTAGACGTGGAACACGCTCCCCTCCGCGCACCGGTACTGCACGTTGTCGCCTGAGTCGATGCCCACTGAGAGGCCGAGCTTTCGTTCGTAGAACTCCCTGGCTCTGTCCATGTCCGAGACCGCGAGCCCCGCACCTACCTTGTACCTGCTCAAGCTCATTTGAGCCTCCTATGACTCCGCGTCCCGACCAACACTCGGCAGACTCTGAGTATCCCCGTGACGCACCCTCCCGCATCGGGGAACTTCCGAGAACGTCCTTGGCACGTGGTTTTGTGAGCAGAGGGTGAGCATGTGATGGTTACACCAGCGCCAACTCGATCTCCGGCTCCTCCCCCACCGTAGCCCAGAACCGGACCTTCAGATGGTTGTCAGTTCGTACTGTTGATGAGGAGGTGCGTGCCGTCGGCCACACGTGCAGGTGAGAACCCTAAGCGGGGACTCCTTCGGTCAGCCGGGCACTTCGCCCTTCTTCGAAGCTGTGTCGGGGCGGACTATGGCAAGCTGAGACTCCTGGCCGGTGAGGGCGCGCACAAGCCCTTGAAGCACCACGATGCTGTCCACGTACACCCCTAAGGGATCCGCGACTCACCGCTCGACCATGTCCTGCCCCACCTGCCCTTCTTCGCCGGGTTCGCCGTCGGCTTTCTGTACGGGCCCATACTCAGGGTAGGACTCAAGGAACTCCTCGACGGAACCGGCGCCCCACCCTACTATGACCTGTAGCGTCTTCCCCTTGAAGCGATCCCGGACCTGGGCCTCCCTGCGCACGCTGCGGCGGACGTACTCCCAGGACGTCTCCCCCGGGCGGCGCTCGAGTTGCTCGGTGTAGACGAACCGTCCCGTGAGCCGGTCGCGCACCATCAGCAGGTCCACGCTCAGCTTTTCCCTTCCGGCGGATCGAGATCCGCCCATCGCTCCAACAACTCCGCCTCCTCCCAGGGGCGGTGTCCGTCATCCCCCAGAGTTCCAAACGGGGGCACGCTCCCGGACATCTTACCCGTCCCGGCCACGACGCTACCACCCGACACCAGGACCTCCCCCTCCCCCACCGCCGCGAGATTACTGCGGTGCACGAGGGAGCCGTCCCGGACCTCGATCCCGCCGATCCTCCACGCCGCCCGCAAGCTCAACCTCCCGGCGAACTCCTCGAGCGCCCGCCGCAGCGCGTAGAGAAGGAGCGCAGCCCGGCCGTCCGCGAAGTTGGCCGCCGCGTCTACAGCTGCCAGGAGGTCCGCCGCCTCCTCGGTATCGAGGGGCGCCGCGGGCAGGTCCTCCCCCGCCCCGAAGTCGCCGCTCCGGACCCGCCCGGCTATGCGCTCCCGGTGCCCGGCGAGGGCGAGCCGGCCCAGGTCGCCGGCGCCCACGGAGATCACGAGCGCGAACGTACCCCCATCCAGTCCCAAACCTTCGGCGGCCCCGGTGTCCAGCACCTCTCCCACTCCGTAAGCGCGAACCTCTCCCAGATGATCCCACTCCCGGGTTCCGGCGGAGATCGCCCTCCGTCCGAGGGCGTCGGCGTCGCCGGGAAGCGGGTCGAGGAGTGGTAGGTCCTCCTCTTCGATGAGGCCATCCCCAGCTGCGGCGCGTGCGCCGGCCTCGCAGATCCTGCGCACGCCCGCCCCGGCGAGGTGCGGCAAGCGCACCCCGGTGAGCCGGCGCAGGAGCATGCGCGGCACGTCCGGGAACGGCACCGTCAGGTCCCCCAGCGTCGCATCGGCGACGAGCAGCAGACCGCGAGCAGGGACGGATACGAGGTCGGGGGCCGCGTGCGACGCGGAGACGGCGACCCAGCCGAGGCCCTCGGGAGAGGCGGCGGCGTAGACGGGGCTCTCGACGCCGGGGAGGCGGGTGGTGGGGAGGATGCGCTCGAAAGCCGAATCAGCACCGCGTTCTTCGGGGGCGTAGAGCACCACCTCAGCTCCCTCACCCTCCCCACGCCACTCGTAGTCCGCCGCGCGCTCGACCATCTCGGGACCTTGGAGCACCTACTCCAAAACCACGAGGGGCTCGCCGGAGCGGACGGTCTTGCCGGCCTCGACGAGGACCTTCGCTACCCGGCCGCTCTTTTGCGCCCGGATCTCGCTCTCCATCTTCATCGCCTCCAGGAGGCAGACCCCCTCGTCCACCGCGACCTCCTGCCCCTCCTCGACGAGGACCTTGACGATGGTCCCCTGCATCGGGGCCACCACCGCCCCTCCCCCCATCGTCGCCCGTTGCTTCACCCCTCCCTTGCGCCGTGGCCTCTCGCTCGCCCCCCGCTTCTCATCGTAGAGCCTGACCCTGAAGAGCCTGCCGTTGACCTCGACCTCGACCTCCCTGCCCTCCCTCTCTGGCGCCTCGCTTGCCCCAGCCGGCGACGCCTCGATCTCTAGCCCGGCGAGCCTCTGGGCGGCGAAGCCCGTCGTGTAGCTTCCGGAGAGGAATACCTCGTCCTCGAGGAGTGCCCTGTGGAAGGGCAGCGTCGTCGCGATACCCTCGATTCTGAACTCCGCGAGGGCGCGCCCCATACGCCGCAGCGCATCCTCTCGATCCGCGCCACGAACGACGAGCTTGGCGAAGAGCGGGTCATAGGCCTCGGGGACGACGCCCGGTCCCCTCAAGGAAGAGTCAACCCGGACCCCGGGACCGCCGGGTTCCTCGTAAGCGGTCACGGCGCCCGGGCTCGGGACGAAGTCGTTGGCCGCATCCTCGGCGTTTATGCGCGCCTCGATGGCGTGACCCCGCCAGGTGATCTCTCTCTGCGAGAGCGGCAGCTCCCCTCCGGCTGCGATACGGATGCCGGTCTGTACGATGTCCACGCCGGTGACCTCCTCGGTGACGGGGTGCTCGACCTGGACGCGGGTGTTCATCTCCAGAAAGAAGAACTCGTCGTCCTGCACGAGGAACTCGACGGTGCCGACGTTGTCGTAGCCGACGGCCTCGGCCGCGTGGAGCGCCGCCCTACCCATCCGCTCGCGCATCCTTGGGTCGAGCCCCGGGCTCGGGCACTCCTCGACGAGCTTCTGGTGCCGACGCTGGATCGAGCAGTCCCGCTCCCCGAGGTGGACGGCGTTGCCGTGCCTGTCCCTCAGGATCTGAACCTCGATGTGCCTCGGGGAGGGGAGGTATTTCTCCAGGTACACCGACCCGTCGCCGAAGTAAGCCTCGCCCTCGCGGCGCGCCCGCACAAAGGCGGCCTGTACCTGCGTCTTGTCGTGGGCTACGGCGAAGCCCTTGCCCCCGCCGCCGGCGACGGCCTTCACCGCCACCGGGTAGCCGTGCTCCCTGGCGAAGGCGGGTATCTCCTCCGGCGAACCTACGGGGGCTTCGGTGCCAGGCGTGATCGGGACCCCTGCCCCCGCCATGATGCGCCTTGACTCGACCTTGCTCCCCATCGCCTCTATGGCTTCGGGGTGGGGGCCGATCCAGACCAGTCCGGCCCCGGTGACCGCCCGCGCGAAGGGCGCGCTCTCCGCCAGAAATCCATACCCCGGGTGGATGGCCTCCGCCCCCGAACGCTTAGCGGTCTCGATGAGCTTCTCTCTTTTCAGATAACTCTCCGAGGCGGGCGCAGGGCCGATGTGGTACGCCTCGTCGGCCAGGTAGGTGTGGAGGGCCCCCCTGTCCGCGTCCGAGTAGACGGCCACGCTCGGCAACCCCATCTCACGGAGCGCTCGGATCACGCGCACGGCGATCTCCCCGCGGTTCGCGATCAGAACCTTCCCGAACACCCCTAGGACATCCCC
>JALYGY010000302.1 GCA_030776865.1 Actinomycetota bacterium
GGGATGATATCACGGGGCGTCCGGGGTTGCGAACGCGTCCGAGGCGCTTGCCGAACTCCACCGCAGCGAGGACGATGCACGCCTTCGCCTCGCCTATGCCACGCGTTTTGGTGAGGTCGTAGACAGAGACGCCGTAGAGGCCGAAGAGGTCCCCGTTCTCGGAGATGAGCTCGCTCGCCAGTTCCACGGCGGTCTTCTCCTTGCTCCCGATCCCGAAGAGGATGCCGAGGAGCTCGGCGCTCGATAGCGCCTCGGGCCCCTCGGCGAGCAGCCGCTCGCGCGGCCTGAGCTCCGGCGGGAGCTCCTTGATGGTGTAGCGGCGTCCCATATGGGCTCATTCTATTACGGGGCGGCGCCGCCTAGTAGCAGTAGATCCCGAATCCCTCGAGCATCCTGACCGTCAGCGCGAGCGGTAGCCCCACCACGTTGGTGTAGTCGCCCCCGATCCACTCCACGAAGATCGCGGCCCGGCCCTGGATCGCGTACCCTCCCGCCTTACCCACGCCCTCACCCAGGCGCGCGTAAGCTTCTACCTCAGCTTCGCCGAACGCCCGCATGCGCACCCGGGTGGCCGCGTGCCGCACCGCGAGATCCTCCCCGCGCACCACTGCGACCCCGGAGTGGACCTCGTGGACGCGAGCGCGCAAGAGCCGGAGCGTCCGGCGCACCTCCTCCTCGCTCTTGGCCTGGCCGAGGATGCGTCTCTCGGCGGGCAGGTACACGACCGTGTCCGCGGCGAGGACGACCTCCTCCGAACCCTCGGCGACGGCGCGCGCCTTGCCGCGGGCGTTGGCCTCGACGGTCTCTTTGGGACTCCTGAGCGTCAACTCGGGGAAGCCGCTCTTTCGAGTCTCGAAGTCGTAGCCTGCGGCGCGGAGCAGGTCCACTCGCCGGGCCGACTCCGAGGCGAGGATAAACCGCACGCCCCGTACTTCAGGCGCCGAAGAAGAGCTCGAGCTCCCGGACGGCGCTCTCGGGGGAGTCGGAGCCGTGGACGAGGTTGTCCGGCATGCTCAGGGCCAGGTCCCCCCGGATGGTGCCGGGAGCGGCGTCGGCAGGGTTCGTGGAGCCCATCAGGTTGCGCACCGCCTTGATGGCCCCCTCGCCCCGGACCCGCAGCGCGACGACGGGGCTCGAGGTGATGAACTCGACCAGTTCCTCGAAAAAGGGCTTCTCGCGGTGCTCGGCGTAGTGCTCCTCGGCCAATTCCCGGCTCACGTCCATGAGCTGCAGTTCTCGTATGTCGAGGCCCTTGGCCTCTATGCGGCGGATGATCTCACCGATGAGCCTCCGGCGCACGCCGTCCCCCTTCACCAGTACCAGGGTCTCCTCCAATGGTCAGCCTCCTTCTACCAGCTGATTTTTTTTCCGCTGCGTTGGTCGGTGGTGCAGTACGGGCAGGTCTCCCACTCCATGTTGAGCGGACGCTCGCAGTTGACGCAGGGCTTCTTGAGCTCCCAATTGCAGACGGGGCAGATCAGATAATCCTTCTCCACCATATTGCGGCAGTTGGGACAAAGTACGACCGCGCTCCTGAGCTCCCGCTCGAGCACCGCCAGCTCGAGCTCGCGTTCCCGGGACTCCTCCAGGTACTCCGGCGGGCGAACGATCAGGTAGATCAAGGTCCCCACGTAGGGGAAGAGGACCGCCACGATACCCCAGACGATACTCAGCGCCCCGCGCCTCCCGGCGTCGGCGTAGGTCCAGTAGACGAGCGCGACCCACAAGACGACGAACAGCAGCAGCACGAGCTGGCCCATGATCCGCAGCAACGGGCTCTCCAGAAAGTCCGTTATGACCTGGAAGGGGTCCGCATCCTGCTGCGCGAGCAGCGCCAAAGAGATCACAGGATGAACCTCATCATCGCGAAGTAGCCGAGAACGAAGGAAGCGGCGGCGATAGCAACGAGCAAGCCCACGACCTTCCAGGTACCACTATTTTTCATGCAACCACCGGAGGACGGGCGCGCCGGTGTACAGAGAGCCCGTGACCAGCACAACTCCGCCCACTCTTTGGGTCTCCTCGACGGCCATCTCGAGGGCGTCTCCGACACCGGTCGCCACCCGGGCCCGCCTCCCTTCGCGGTCTCGTGGACCGTGCTCGCGCATGAGGTGCACGGGGTCCGCCGCCCGTTCGTCCTCGGGGCGCGTGAGCACGAGGACGTGGGCCTCTTTTCGCAA
>JALYGY010000303.1 GCA_030776865.1 Actinomycetota bacterium
AGGGCGATCACGTTGTCGAGCGACATGACGGCGTCGGCCACGATGATGATCCTGATCGCCTCCCATGCGCTCTGGCCGGCCTGCACCTTGTCATCCTCTTCGTCGCCGCCGGTGTCTTCGTGGACGAGCTTCCAGGCGATCCAGAGTAGCAACAGCCCACCTGCAACCTGCAAGAAAGGGATCTCCAACAGGAAGGAGATGATGGCCGCGAAGATGAGCCGCAAGATGACGGCACCGGCGGCGCCCCAGAGGATCGCCTGCCGGCGCTGGCGACCTTGGAGTCTGCGGGCGGCCATGGCGATGACCACGGCGTTGTCGCCGGAGAGAATAAGGTTGACGGTGAGCACTTTGACGAGTGCGAGCCAATAAACCGCCTCGGGCAACGTGTGATCCTCCTCCGCCCCCTCCCACACGTGGCGGGGGCCGCGCCTACGGGTTTTTATCTACCCTGATCTCATATCTCATCTTACCAAGTATCGTCCACCCCTACCGCCTTCACAGATCTTCCAGAGCTATAGAATGGTGAAGGTCGCCACCACGACGAACACGGCGTACAGAGCCCCCCCGACCAGCAGGAGGCTCGCCCGGACCGGCTTCTTGCGCTTGAGCTGCAGGTAGAGCAACGCGCCCGAGAAGAGGGCGAGAGCCACAGCGATCCAGTTGAGGAAGTCAAAGTCCCAGGGCGTGAGCGAGATGCCCAAAGCGACCGGAACCATGCTCTGGAACACCATGGCGCCGGTTATGTTGCCGAAAGCCAGCTTGTCGTCGTTATCCCTAGCCCAATAGACGGAGTTGAACTTCTCGGGCAGCTCCGTGGCCAGGGGGGCGAGCACGAGGGCTATAAGGCCAGGCGGCACCCCCAGGGACTTCGAGATGTGCTCAACGGCCTCCACGAAGAAGTGGGCACCTACCACCATGACCCCTATCATCGCTATCAGCTGCGCCGCGACGGCCCAGGTCGGGGGCTCGGAGCTGAAGGGCCAGAGCCACAGCTTCTCGGGTGCCTCCTGCTCCCCTCCGCCATGCTTCAGCGTCTGGCGTACGTAGAAGGCGTACGCTCCGACCAACAGTATGGCCAAGGGCACCTTCAGATAGATGGGCAGGGTCCAGATACCCGCCACGGCTGCCAGGCTGAAAAAGATGAGGAAGTAACTCACATCTCGCCTGGTAGTATCCTCGTGGATGTCTATCCTCGTCCCACTCTCCCGGCGGTCCCTGAAGCCTATAACCGAAGCACCCACTACGAACATGGCGAGCGTGGTGAGGAGAAACGGGGCCCCAAGAATCGCCCCCACGCCGATCTGCGCGGCGGCGCTCCCGCCGGTCAGCGCGGCCACGATTATGGCTACGGTTGGGATCATGGTCTCCGGTAGAGCGGTCCCCACGGCGGCGAGCACGCTCCCGGCTGCTCCCTGGCCCAAGTCTAACCTGTCGCCGAGCATCTCAACCGCGTTGGTAAACACGATAGCTGCCCCCAGTATCGCGACCAAGGAGGCAACCAGTTCGATGACGGTCATCAAGCACCCTTCTTCTGCTGCCCTGTGTCTGCGTTGAGCCGTAAGGGTGGAATCTACCCGTTTGCCCGAGCGGTTACACTTGGCTCATGTCCAAGCTCCCCGACGAACTGGAGAAGGTATTGGCCGTCGTGGCGAGCGGCGTCCTCCCGCCGCCGAGCCAGCCCCTCCTTTGTGAACCCGCGTGCGAGCCTTCGTCGCCGTCTTTCCGCCGCCCGAGGTAAGAGAAGCGCTGGCCGGCGCAGCGCGCGAGCTCCCGGTGGCCGGGCCCGTCCGCTGGGTCCGGCCCGAGAACGTCCACCTGACGCTGAAGTTCCTGGGCGACGTCTCGAAGGAGGACCTCCTAGACCGGGTGGCGGGGGCCGTCGAGGCGGTCTGCGGGAGGCACGAACCGTTCGAGATCGAGCCCTCGGCCTTCGGCGCCTTCCCCTCTGCGCGAAGGGCCCGTATCCTGTGGGCCGGCATCGAAGGGGGCTCCGATAGGCTGCGCGCCCTGGCCGAAGACGTGGAATCCTCCATGGAAGCCCTGGGATTCGAGCGCGAGGATCGGACCTACATGCCCCACCTGACGCTCGGGCGGGCACGAGCCCGGACGGTGGTTCTTGAGGCCGTCGAAACCCCTTTAACCGTCCCCAACTTTACCGTGCGGAACATGGGGCTGGTACAGAGCGCGCTCGGAGGCGCCGGGGTCACCTACTCTACCCTGGCGACGTATCCTCTCTCAGAAGACCGAGACTAGCGGTCCGACGGACATGAGGATAAAGAGGAGTATCAGGATCATAACGACCATCGCTATGAAGTTGTTCCCGCTCATCGGACCATCCTCCGGATAAACGCCACCGGCCGGCTCATTCTAGCCGCCAGCCTCTACCAACGCCAGCGCTAACCCCTCTAGAACTCGTTCGCGTAGAAGACCCGACGCCCCGGAGCCGGCGCACCCCTTTTGGAGAGTCCCCAGCGAAAGAGGTGAAACTCTTCGACCTTCTCGGAGGCGAGCCGGACGACGGGGTTCGGGTCGGAGCGCAGCTCCAGGATGGTCTCCCAACCCGCCTCCACGCTGAGCTGCTCCACAACCCCCGCCGGCCGCGGCTCTTTGTAGAAGATCCGGCACTCGTAAGACCCGCTCCGGGCATCGTGGACGACCAGGATCATCTCCGGCCTGGCCATCACCAACCGGGGCACGCTCTGCAGGTCGTACAGCACCCTCCGCCGGCGGTAGACTTCCCGCTGTAATTCTTCGCGCGCGATCTCGCCGAACTCATCACCTTTAACCAGAGAGTAAGCCTCGTCGCGAGCACGCTCGGCGCGCCGAACCCACCGGGCCACGCCCTCGAGGTCCAACGTCTCCCCACAGACAGGACACAGGTACTCGAATCCGGCGACAATCCTCAAGCCCCCTAGGTGCAGGCAATTTTCCCCCACGCTCACCATGTAGGTCAGTATTGTACCCTTTTTCCGCCCTTGCGCGACTCTCACCCAGATCCCGAGGCTATTCTCCACCTGCACTTTAACTTAATGTCTGCAGGGAGTCGATGCTCGCGACGAACCCAGCCGGGACTTCTCTCGAAGGGTTCCTACCGGTATTTTCCCTGCAGAATGGCGTTTGCGTGGTTCTCCGGCGCCGGCAGGTCGCGGACGATCGTTGCGGTTGGGGTCCCGCAGTTCGCGGACACCGGCCCATCCACCCGACGTGCGGTTGACTTCTCTGCGCGAACCTTCAACCTCGCCTGAATATTTATACCTGATGCCCCTAGAGGCTCGAGGGAGAGGGTTCTGATATTTTCCCCTTATCTTGGAGAAGCGAGAGGCGCACCTCGTACTGAACCCGGCGGCCGACAAGGGACGGTCGGGGGATCGGCGCGGGCTAGTTTCGCGTTCTCTGGAGGAGCGCGGGGTAGCGGCGATCTGGCACGTGACGCAGGGACCGGGGCACGCGAGCAGCATCGTCGCGGGGCTTCCGGATGGGGCTCTAGTGGTGGCTGTAGGCGGGGATGGGACGGTGCGCGAGGTGGCGGCGGCCTGCGTCGGGAGGGAGCTGGTCATGGGGGTGCTGCCGCTTGGCAGCGGCAACGACTACGTCAAGGCGCTCGGGGTAGGCACCGACCTCCGGCGGGCGCTCGAGGTCCTCGTTGGGGGGAAGGTTCGGGTGGTGGACGCGGGAGAGGTCAACGGGATCCGGTTCAACAACGGGCTCGGCATCGGCTTCGACGCGGAGGTCGCGGCGGGCGTCGTGAGGGCACCGGCGCAACTGGGGGGGACTGGGAGGTACATGTGGTCCGTGGGAAGGTTGCTCTGGGGCTTCCGGTGCCACGAGGCTACGCTCAGGCTCGATGGAGGAGAGGTCGTCGAGGCCAAGACCATACTGGTCGCGGCGGCCCTCGGGACCACCTACGGCGCGAGGTTCCGGCTCGCCCCGGAGGCTAGGTTGGACGACGGGCTCTTCGACGTGGTCTGGTCCGAGGAGGTGAACCGCGGCGAGGTCCTGCGGCTCATACCGGCGGCGCTCGGAGGCACGCTACTGAAGCACGCGAAGGTGCATCTGGCGCGGACACGGGAGGTCGGGGTAGAGCTGGCCGAGGAGGTTCCGGCGCACGTCGACGGCGAGATCCTCAGCTCCACGCGCGTGTTCCGGGCGCGGGTGCTACCGGGAGCGCTGCGCGTCTTGGCCCCGGACTACGAGGGTGGGGGCATCGGGTGGCCCAGAAGCCGCCAGTAAAGAACTATTAAAAGATCCGGTTTTGTGGTAAAACGCCCTCTCTACAACCCTTTGCAGCGCGGGGTAGATGCAGAGTTACGTACAGGGTGAGATAGAGGCTGGCGAGAAGATGAGAGCATTCGTATTTCCGGGACAGGGCGGCGGGGTGTCGGAACCGGCGGCGGAGCTTCTGCCGAGGATCCGCCGGGTCGTGGGTGAGCGCGTCCCAGACCAGGTCAAGCTCTTCGCCCGCGCCGCGCAGGACGCCGACGAGAGCCTCGAGTTGCGGGTGCGCCCGGACGTGGTGGCCGGGCACTCGCTCGGGGAGTATGGGGCGGCCTACGCCGCCGGGTGCTTCGACTTCGAGACCGGGCTCTGGCTGGTGGCGGAGAGGGACCGGTTCCTAGCGGAGGCCGCCAGAGAAGCGCCGGGGGGGATGGTGGCGATACTCAAGGTGAATCCCCGGGAGGTCGAGGAGGTCCTTGGCGAGACCGAAGGGTCGGTTGTCGCCAACTACAACTCCCCACGCCAAACGGTAGTCTCCGGGCTGCGCGGCGCTCTGGGGGACGCGGTCTCCAGGATAAGGGGGCGTAAGATCCCGTTAAACGTCTCCTTCGCGGCCCACTCGCCCTACGTGGCGGCGGCCGGCGAGAAGATGCGCGAGGTCCTCGATACCGTCGAGTTCCGCGTGCCCGAGGTCCCCATCGTGAGCGCCGTAGACGGGACGGTGCTCACGAACGCAGAAGCCGTCAGGGAGGCGCTCAAGCGGCAGATGGTCGCACCGGTCCGCTGGGTCAAGGTCGTCGAAACCCTCGCCCGGATGCGGGTCGAGGAGTGGATCGAACTCGGCGGCAGCAACGTGCTTACCAGGATGCTCCGGGACTTCGAGCTCCTCTCCCTCAAGGGCATCACCTTCGAGGACCTGCGAGCCCGTCTCTCTCAACAAGCCCAGAACCTCCTGCCCCGCCAGGATTAGCAATCAGGCTTCAGGTTACAGGCATCAGGTGTCAGTAATTTACCTGTAGCCTGACACCTGATGCCCGACGCCTAATACCTACCTCGTCGCTTCGGCCTCCGCCTCTTTCCTGGCCTCCTCCTGGGGCATGGCACCGCCGGAGATCGCCACGATGTCGTCCTCGATCGAGGAGATCGTGCCCTCCATGCTCGCCCACACGCCGATGGAGAAGCCCTCCTCGACGGGCTCCCCGATCTTCTGCTCGTACTCGACCTCCTCACCCTCGGAGACGAGTGCCCTCGCGGGCTTCAGGAAACGGCCACCAAGCGGTATGCTCACCCCGCTGACCTCTCTGACGAGCGAGACGATGCCCTCCTCGGGGGCCTTGGTCTTTATGTCGGCGTACTCCTTGCTCTGCGTGTCCTTCGGGATGAGCAGAAGCCCGTTCGTCGTCCGGCGGACGTAGGCGTCGCCCTCGCCCAGCTCCTCGATGCCCATCTCGTTCAGGTAAGGGCCGCCATCTATTACGCAGAGGTGGTGCGAGTTCTCGACGTTCACCCCCGCGATACCCACGACCTCGGTGACCGAGGCCCCGAGCGGTATCTCGTAGATCTTGAGCTCTAACTCCGGGCCGAAGACCTGCAGGAACTTCGTCGTGACCGGCTTGCCGAAAAAGAGCGCGTTGTAGACGTTCAGGAGCGTCTCGGAGTTGTTGACGATGATCCCTGCGTCCAGCGGTAGCCCCGGGCGCTTGGAGCCATCGGGCATCTCCACGCGGCGCGGCACCTTCGTGTCGGTGGCGTGCTTGATGAGGGTCTTCTCCTCGCCAAGCGCGTACTTGTCCGGGACGTAGGCCATGTCGTAGAGGCCGTCGGCGTGCTCGGCGTAGTTCGAGAACCACTCCCGGTCCTTCTCGTGGATGCCCATCCTTATGGTCTCGAAGCCGAAGATGGACTTTATCGCCTCGTAGAGCTCCAGGAAATTGCCGAAATACTCCCGGTGAACCACTTTGTCCGCCCAGTAGCCCGGCTCGCTCTCGGTGGCGTTGACGAGCAGCATCGGCTGCGGGTTCTTGTACTTGAAGTACGTCGGGAAACCGCCGCCCCCGGCGCCCACGACGCCGGCCTGGCGTATGATCTCGACAGCTTCGTCTTGGCTTAGGGCTTTTACCTCGTCGAGAGTGCGCTGCTTCAACTCAACCAAAACACTCGCCTCCGTACACTCTACACACTAGATACTTGCAGTTACAAACTTCGCTCAACTGTTACGGGCAGTATACCCTTTGCGCCTTTGTGTGGCTAGTTCCGGGTGGAGCGGTCTGCTACACTCACGGGCGACCATGAAGCTTGGTAGGCGCGCATCGAACCTGCTGCTAGCGATGGGGATCTTCATGCTTTTCTCCTGGATAACCCGCGCCTACACGTGGTATGCGAACGACCTCCAGAGCAGCCCGTACCTGGCATTGGTGCACCTCCCGATCATCGTGATCTCGCTCGCCATCGGGGCCTACCTCACCTACCTTGGCATAAAGGGGCGCAGGGCTAATAGGCAATAGGCATCAGGCGTCAGCAGTCAGCAGGGTGTTTGGAGGGCGGGAGCGGTCTCGAACACGAACCTACACCTGAAGCCTGAGACCTGAAACCTACTCACCATTGCGGCGGGTAGTTGAGCCCGCTCTCCCGGGTTTCGGGAAGGTCGGCCGTGGAGTAGTTGGGGACGGCCCGGCGCAGGAGATCGAGTGACTTACCGGCCTCTTGGCCGCGGGCGTGGAAGACGATCGCGTCCACCAGCTCGGAGAGATTCGAGTCGTCCGGCGGGCTCATATTCTCCGAGAGGAGGTGGAAGACCATCGGGTGATCGGTGGGCACCCTCTGTTCGCTCTCCTCGAAGAGCTCTTCCTTGAGCTTCTCGCCGGGACGCAGGCCGATGAACTTGATCTGGACGTGGGGCGCTCCCATTATCTCGATCATCTTGCTCGCGAGGTCGGTGATCTGGATGGGGCGGCCCATCTCGAGGACGTAGGTACCGTATACCTCGGCCATCGCACCGGCCTGCAAGATCAGGGAGACCGCCTCTGGGATGGTCATGAAGTACCGGACCATCTCCGGGTGCGTGACGGTCACGGGGCCCCCGGCCTCTATCTGCTGTCTGAAGGTTGGGACGACGGAGCCGCGGCTCCCCAGCACGTTACCGAAGCGCACCGAGGCATAGACGGTCTCCGGGTACTCGTCCGCCGTGCTCCTGACGATCATCTCGGCCAGACGCTTGGTCGCGCCCATCACGTTCACAGGGTTGACGGCCTTGTCCGTCGAGACGTTGATGAACTTCGCCGCCCCGTAGGCGCCGGCGGCCCTGGCGACGTTCAGGGTACCGTAGACGTTGTTGACTATGGCCTCCGTCGCCTGGAGCTCCATCATCGGGACGTGCTTGTAGGCAGCGGCGTGGAAGACGAGTTGCGGCCGGAAGCGCTCGAAGGCGAAGCTCACGCGCTCCGGGATGGTGACGTCGCCCACGAAGATCTCCGCGTCGTAGAAATCCTCCCGCCTGAGCTCCTGGTTCAGGTAGTAGAGCCCACTCTCGTCCCTGTCGAGCAGGGACAATCGAGCGGGTCCGAGGCGGGAGATCTGGCGCGAGAGCTCTTTGCCGATGCTACCGCTGGCACCGGTGATGAGCACCCGTTTGCCGTTGATATAGCCCGAGAGGGCTTCGAGGTCTATGTCCACCGGCTCGCGGCCCAGGAGGTCCTCGATCTGGAGCTCGCGCAGCTTGATGGCGCCCTGGGTGAGGACCTCGGAGAGGTCCGGCATGACCTTCACCTCGGTTCCGGCGTTGATACAGCTGCGCCAGATCCGGTCCATCTCCTCCCGGCTGGCCTGAGGTTTGGCGATTATCATCTGGTCCAGGCCGTGCCTGGTGATGAGGTCCTCGAGGTTCTCGACCACCCCGAGGACCGGCACGCCCTCTATGTGCCTGCCCACCTCCGCGGGGGAATCGCTGATGAACCCGACGACCTGCGTCTCCAACGCCGCCGAGCGCCAGATGTGCCCGGCTAGCGCCACGCCCGCCGCCTCGGTGCCCACGATGGCCGTCCGCGTCCGGCGCCCGATCTCCCTCAAGGAGAGTTCGTAGAAGACCCGCGGGTAGAGCCTGACGGCGACGAGCTGGAGGTAAGCCAGGACCGCCCCGGCGAGGACCACCGAGAGCGGGACCGGCCTGAGGTTCAGGATCTCGCCCGCCGCGAAGTCCGCAATGAAGAGCCCTCCGGCTGCTATGGCGGTCGCGCTCGCTACCCGGACGCCCTGGTAGATGCCGGTGTAACGAAGGATGCTCTGGTAGACCCCACTCTCGTTGAGGAGCAGGACGAAGGCCAGCGCCGCGAAGATGGCGAACGGCCAGAACGTGCTCCAGAAAGACGGCAGCACGTTGCCGTTGAAGCGGAAGAGCAACGCCACCGCGAACGACTCTATTACTATCGCGGCGTCCACCAGCATCGCCGCCCCGCGCCTGAACGCTGGCGGCGACTGCCGGAAGGCCCGCTGCATCCAGCCGGCCGGCCGCGCGAGCCGCTCCCCCATCCTCTGCAAGAGCCACATAGCGTTACATTGTAGTCTAGCTCTTAGCTGGCAGCAATGAGCATACACAAAGGCACCAGGCTACAGAAAGAAACCTGATACCTGTGGCCTGAGACCTATGGCCTAATTAACTTCGGCAGCGCCGCGACCAACGCGCAGCATGACAGCGCCAGCGCGATACCGGCGAGCATCGAAGTCTCCCCTCTCTCCACCAGGAGCGCTGCGAAGCCCGCGACGCCGCTCGCCCAGTAGTAGAGGTTGCTCGTACGCCGGTGCATCCCCGTGGTGGGCGTTATCCGCTGGTAGATGTGCTCCCGGTGGGCAGAGAAGATGTTCTTGCCTGCTCCCGTCAGCAGCCGTCTAACGAGAGTGTAAGCGGTGTCGAACAGGAGCGGCGTGAAGACGAGGGCGCACGCGACGAAGCGGAGAGGAGTCCAGCCGTTTCCCGGCACCGGGGCGTAGAGGGCCACCGCCGCCAGGCCGAAGCCCAAAAAGTACGCCCCCGAGTCGCCCAGGAAGATCGAGGCCGGGTTTATGTTCCAGATGAGGAAACCGGCCGTCGCCCCGGCGAGCGCGGGCAGGAGCGCTCCCGCCTCCCCCGCGAGGGCCGCGAGGAAGAGCACGTTGACGAGCGCGACCCCCCCTATAAAGCCGTCAATGCCGTCCATGAAGTTGAAGGCGTTGGAGAGGGTTACGATCCAGAACACCCCGAAGGCGAAGACGACGATCCCCCACGCGGCGTTCGCCTCCGAGACCACCTGCGGAGGATAGAGGAGCACGAGGCCAGAGGCGACGAGCGCCTGGGCGGCCGCTTTGGTGCCGAAGTGGAGGTTGGCGAGGTCGTCCGCGAGCCCGACCGCTCCGATCAGGGTGGCTGCCAC
>JALYGY010000304.1 GCA_030776865.1 Actinomycetota bacterium
GGCGCCTCCCTCCCCACTGGGGTCGAAGCGCTACGAGCTTTTGCGAGAAAGCTTGCCGGTGCGTCATGATGAACGCGTGAACCCACTCTCGCTCCGATCATCGGACCCTGGAAATCTCCGACTATGGGTGGCGGATGGCAAGTTCTTGCGTGCCGATCAACCGAGGGATAAGGTCGGTCGGTGAGTAGCACACAACACCAACCGAAACGGTCCAGCTACGGAACGTCTGATGCCTTCCCGGCTCCCCGCCCCCACTGATAAGGGTGTGCATCCTTCTTTGACAAGAGCGCGTAGCCCAACAACACCCAAGCGACTCCGTAAGGCAAGGTTAGCCCGACCCAAAAGCCGAAGTCCCAGGCACCCCCAGCCGTGAAAACGAACAGCACGCCGAGCGGCACGGCGATGGAGAGCAGCAGCCCCCCTAGATACGAAGGAAGGTCGTGCAGCATCCCGATGGTGGCCAAACCCAGGAGCCCTGAACCCCACGTCAAGACGAAGAAGCCGAGGATCAGGGTCAAGTAGCCCACGGTGCTTCCTACGCCCGTGGACGCGATCTTTATCATGTCCCAGGCGCTGCCGGCGAACACCATCACGAGCGCGACGAAGGACACGAAGATACCCGCGTTCCCGAGCCGCCCGTAGCTTCTCCTGCGAAGAGCGTGGAGCCCCGCCAAGCCCACGAGCATCAACAACTGCGGCAAGAGATACCCGAGACCGTAGTACGCCAGAGATCCCCATGGCGGCGCAAGCACCGAGTCCGCCTCGGGGAGCTCTCCCAGCGGGAACAGCGCCCACAACAGTCCGCCGAGCATGCCCGCCCATGCGCCCCACCGAACGAGGTTCGAAGAAGACATAGCGACTCCCCTATTTGTGGTTCTCCCTACGAATAAGTATGCCACCAGGCAGAGTACGGCGCATCACACAAATCAATCGCTCTTTCCGAATGTGGAGCTTGCCCTACCAGCGAGAGGCCGCGGCGCATACGTACCTCACCAAGGCAACCAGCCTATCCGGGAGTGCCAGGTCGGGCCTCTTGGGGTACACACGGGGAGGGACCGGTGGAGGCAGACTCGCAGTGGCGGAGCAAAGGCTATCGTCGGTTTTTCCGCCCCAAGCTAAGCAGCGCCCGTCGCGCTTCGGCGGAGGTGTCTCGAGTCGGCCCTGTGGTCCCGCATCTCAGGCAACGAGCCGCGTAGCCGCCTTGCTCACGTTCGATGGCCATCGGAGCCACGTGGCCGCACCGGTCCGGCGGTATAGGCGTCACGGACATCTTCACACCCCCTCCCGCGCACGACCGCCTTTGTAGCACATCTGGCTGAGCCCCGTCACGGGGCACCCCGGGCACGCAGGGATGCACTGTGTCTCGATGCGTGGCATCATTCCCTGTTGGTGAGCAAAGCTTTGGGGCGAGGGGTCGGCGTGTCCTCTGTGAACCTTGTCCGGCTAGGAACATTCGGGGCCCTGCTGGCCGGCGTGGTGTGGACGGTGTTGGGTCTCGTCGGCGTGGCGACCGTTGATGGATGGGACTCCGGAATCCTCAGCTCCGCTCTCTTGGACGAGACACTCTGCTTGGTCGCCCTAGCGAGTACGCTGGGAGGGATAGTGGGCCTGCACGCCAGGCAAACGCCGAGCTACGGGAGGCTCGGAACGGCAGGCTTCTTGGCGGCCTTTGCGGGCATCGCACTCCTGCTCGTGGGCCTCACGCTCTCTTTCCTGGTAGGGGGCGTCTTCGGAAGGGTGTTCCTAGATCCAGTACTGGGGACAGCACTGTGGTCCGTGCTCCTGGGGTTCGTACTGTTGGGAGCCGCTACCCTAAGGCTGAAAGCGTTGCCACGGTGGTGTGGCGTGACGCTCATCATCTGCCTTCCACTGGCGATGATCTTGGGAGACTACGGCGGGGGGCTAGTGCTCGGCCTAACCTGGTTCGGGGTAAGCTACGCGCTCGTGTCGCACCACGACGTATCCGCTCTGCTCCAAGCCGGGAGGAAGTAAGCGCCAGGATTTGTGATGCACACTCCTTTTTACGCGGCGCAAGCCGACATACTGGGGAACTTGCTTTGTTGGCAAACCACCCTTCTTGGCGAACTCCGTCTCGGTCGGGCAGGTGAGTGGGAGGCGTCGCCTCCGTGTAGGCGTGACCTGCCGCTGCACTAGCCGCCATGATCGGTGGCAAAGACAGGGAGGCAGAAGATCTACAAAGGTAATCGCCAGTGAGGAGCGCCGCGACGTTGATCGCGCTGGCGCTCGTGCTCACCCTGGCGCCGGGAGCTCAAGGGGAGGTCCGGGCCGTCTCACGGGAGAACCCCAGCGGAGAGCGGCCGGCTGCTGAGGCGGCGGCTCCGGGACAGCCCGAGCTACAGGCCCAATCCTGGGCGCTCACCGACGCCAAGACGGGCCTGTACCTGGCGGGGAAGAATCCCAACAAGCGGCTACCCATAGCTTCGACGACAAACATCATGACGGCCCTCGTGGTCCTCGAAGAGGGGGTGGACCTCGACGAGAAGGTGGTCGTCTCCGAGCAGGCCGAGCGCTACGTGGGGTTCACCTACAGCAACGTGGGGCTAATAGCCGGCGAGCGTCTGACCGTCCGGGATCTCCTGGTGGCAGCCCTGGTCCCCTCCGGCACGGACGCCGTCTATGCCCTGGCCGAGCACGTGGGCGACGGACGCGTAGATAGGTTCGTCGAGAAGATGAACCAGGAGACGGACACGATGGGGCTGAAGAACACCCACTTCGAGAACCCCGCGGGCCTGGACTCTCCGGGGAACTACTCGAGCGCCCGCGACCTTGCGACCCTTGCCCGGGCTGCGATGGAGCATCCCACCTTCGCCGACATGGTCGGTAAGAGAGAAGCTAAGATCAGAACCCAGTACAGAGAGATAGAGGTCTTCAACACCAACTACCTCTTGTACTCTTACCCTGAGGCGACCGGCATCAAGACCGGCACCTCGCCTAAGGCTGGCCCCTGCCTCGTCACCTCGGCTACGAGCGGTGACGAATCCTACGTAGCGGTGGTGCTTGGTGCCAGGGACGACCAATACCGCTTCGAGGCCGCCCAGGTGGCGCTCGGGTACGGCTTCGACGGCTACGAGCAACGGCCGCTCGTTCAGAGAGGCAAGGTGTACGGGGAGTCGCCGCTACCCTACCGCCGGGGGGAATCTGTGGCGCTCGCCGCTGCGGAAGAATTGGCCGGGCCCACGGGTCCCGGCCTCGAGGTCGAGCGCAGGATAACGGAGGGGGAGCCGCCACTAGCGGCTCGGGGCGGCCAGGAGCTCGGCACCATCGAGGTTCTCGTAGATGGGCAGAGCGTGGGGAGCAGACCGCTGGTCGCCGAGAAGGGCTACGAGGAGGCCTCCCTGTGGGACAAGGCACGATACGCGGTGATATGGCCGGCGGAAAAGGTATGGGGGTGGCTTTCGCCCCGGGTTGCCGCGCCGTAGGCAGGGTGTCCTGTTGACCCGCCGAGGACCGCCATAACTACGTAGGCAGTGCGGTGTGACGACGGTGACGGTCGTGACGGTGATCAGGTAAGCCTTACGCCCGATATTCGGCGTAGCGCCGACGCGCCAAGGCCGCAAGAAGCCCCAGAGGAACGGCCGCCAGGGCTGCCAGCGCGAAGAGCAACTCGAAGGAGCCGGACTCCGCAAGCGGGGCCGCGGCCATGGCAGCCACCCCGCTGCCGACGAACAAAGCGGCGGCAAAGAGCGAGATCACGGTGGCTCGCGCCTCGGCCACGACCTCGGTGGCCCAGGTCTGGAGGGTGGAGTGCATGAAGGCAAAGCCTCCGCCAACGAATACCGCCGCGGCACTCACGCTCGCGAGAGACTGCTCCATGGCGCCCGCGGCGTAACCGAGCGCCAGCATGCCGCCACCCACAAGGATGAGCGCGCTCGCCCCCAGGCGGTTCGCGAGGAGCTTGACGGCCCGGGTCCAGCCGAGTACCGCCAGCCCGTAGAGTCCAACGGCGAGCCCGGCCACCGCGGGGCTGAAGCCGCTGCTCTCCAGCGAAGGAGCGAGGAAGGTGAGGCCGCCCAGTATCAGCGCCCCTTCTACCAGCGCGATCCCGACGACCACCACGGCCCAGGGTCGGCGGAGAACCCGGCCGAGCTGGACCAGCGGCCCCTCTCTGTGCTCAGCGGCGAAGCCTTTCGGTTCGGGCAATCGGGTAAGCAACAGGACGAGCACGACGCCGGCGAGGGCCGGAGCCGCGAAGGCGAGGCGCCAGGCGTCGAGGTGGGCGGCGAGGCCGCCGAGCACGGTCGCCAGAGCCGTGCCCACGGCCGAGGCTGCCATCAGATCCGCAAGAGCCTTCTGCCGGGAATTTATGCCGACGGTGTCGCCGACGTAGACGAGAGAGGCTGGTATCACCGCCGCAAAGAGGCCCCCGGCGAGGGCCCGGGTGGCGATAAGAACGGCGAGGGTCGGGGCAGCAGCCGAGAGTATCCCGGCGACCGCCGCCCCCAGAAGCGTCAGGCGGATCACGCGCACCCTCCCGAGACGGTCCGAGAGCATCCCCCACACTGGCTGCATCAAGCCATAGAACAAGTAGTAGAGGCTGGCCGTGGCCGCGACCTCGCTCAGCGACGCCTCGAGGGAGGCGGCGATGGTCACTAGCATCGGGGCGACCGCGAAACGGTCGAAGCTGCTAAAGAAGGCGGCGAGCTGCAGGAGCCGTAGTCCGCTGCGGGACTCTGTGGGCGCACGCACTATCGCTCTGCCTGCTTCACTCGTCCGACAGCCTCCATTTACGCCCCGCATGGAGCGTGATGTCCCGCGAGAGTGCTCCCGCCGCGTTCTCGTACAGGGCAATACTTCTGCATCTTACCCGCACATCGAGGCAAAGAAGAACCGATGAGCGACCCCGATCCTGCTCTATCACCGAATCGTTCGTCCGCCAAGCCCTACGGTCAGGGCGGCGACGGCAGCGACCGTGGCCGGCAGGGCGTAGAGTTCCGCCGCCAGTGTGGACAGGTCGTCGATCGCTGAGGAGAGAACACTCTCAGAACCTATTCTGAGAAGCCCAAAGGAGAGGATCCCGACTCCAAAGACCACTAGCAGCACCGGCAGACTCGAAAGGTCTTCTCGGCTGGGCACGCTTCCCAGCGCGAGGCTCAAGGACAGGTACGCCCAGATGGCGGCCAGCAGTGGGGTACGGGTCAGAAACCCGCTTGTCAAGATTCCCTCTGCCACGACCCCAACGGATGGGTTAGCCACCTCTTCAAACGTGAGGGGCGTGAGCAACGCAGTGACGAATAGGAGTCCCAGAGGGTTCAAGAGTATCGGCGCGAGCCCGATAATCGCTCCAATAGGTAAGGCGCGACGCTCGTGACGGACGTAGCCCAGCACGAGGCGGCCACCGTTCGATCTGCGCGGCGAGAATGGTGCGAAGCGGGAGACCCTGGTTCCAGTGAGTAGGCACGCCAGGTAGTGGGCGCCCTCGTGAAGGACCACACCTGGAAACACCAGGAGGTAAAAGGCCATACGCCCCAGAACACTTGCGCCACCACCGAATCCGGAGATTCCCATCAAGCGTCCCATCGCATAGGAACCGGCGGCGTACAGGATGGTCAGTTCCATAGCGAAGAGGAGCGGTGCCGGGAGCATCGCTCCGCGGTCAATCACGGTCCGGTCACCTTTCTTCGAGGATCTACTTCAGCCCAGATTCTAGAGCACTTGTTCCTGAGGAATTCGAACGCCTGTATCCGTCATGTCCCCTCGATATGGTTCAATACGGGTATGAAGTTTGGCATCTCGACGTTTGTGACCGACGAGGGGATCGCGCCTGGAGCCCTGGCCAGAGCGATCGAAGAACGCGGCTTCGACTCGTTGTTCATCGCCGAGCACACCCACATCCCCCTCAGCCGGAAGTCCCCCTGGCCCAGAGGTGGAGAGCTGCCGCGGAAGTACTACCGGACTTTGGATCCCTTTATCGCGCTCACCGCCGCGGCCGCTACCACCGAACGCCTGCTTCTCGGCACGGGGGTAGCCCTGGTAATTGAGCGAGACCCGATCATCACGGCCAAGGAAGTTGCAAGCCTCGACCTCGTATCCGGGGGGCGGATGATCTTCGGCGTCGGCGTAGGCTGGAACCGTGAGGAGATGGAGAACCACGGCACCAACCCCCGCACCCGCGGCAAACTGATGGACGAGCGCATCCGGGCGATGATAGAGATTTGGACCAAAGACGAGCCGGAATTCCACGGCCAGTATGTGGACTTCGACCCCATAGGCATCTGGCCCAAACCGCTGCAGAAGCCGTACCCGCCGATCTACGTCGGTGGCGGAAGTCGAGCCTTCGAGCGAGTCGCGCAGTTCGGCGACGCCTGGCTTGCAAACGGGCTTCCGCCGGGCAAGCTGGAGCCGATGCTGAACGAGCTGGGAGAAGCTGCCGGAAGGGACGTGCCGGTGACGGTGTTCAACGCAGCCAGCGAGCCCGAAGACCTGGAAGCATATGCGCAGCTAGAAGTGGAGCGGGTTCTGCTCGGCCTGCCGACCCTACTCGAAGGCGAGACCCTGGGCCATCTCGACGATCTCGCTGGGATAGTCGCAGCTACTCGCTGAGGAGATCCATCCGCAAA
>JALYGY010000305.1 GCA_030776865.1 Actinomycetota bacterium
ATTACGTGGCCCTGCCGTTGACCGCCGCGATCTCGCTCTCGTTCTTAGCTGCGACGGCCGGCACGCTCTGCGTTCGCGCGCGGGAAAGGACGCCCGTTCCGTCCGCCCGTGAGAGGGATCTCGGGCACGAGGTCGGCGGGGGGCTACGGACCACCTTTGGCAACCAGGTGCTGTGCGCGGGCGCTTGCGCTGCCGCCACCTACAATTTCTTTTGGAGCGCGATCGAGGCGGTCCTGGTTCTGTACACGGTACGCCGGCTCGGCGCTGCGCGAGCTGCCGACCGCAGAGCTGCGGGCGTGAGGGGGACCTCTTGACGGAGCGAACGACGATCCGGCGATCCGTGAGCACCGGGTCGGGCGGCAAGGCCGGCAAGTTCCGGGCAGCCACCGGTCGGCTGTGGCGAGACCGGGAGTTTGGCAAGCTTTGGGCGGGGCAGACCGTCTCGCTGTTCGGGACGCAGATCACGCTGCTGGCGCTGCCCCTGGCGGCCGTCTCGCTCGGGGCCTCGGCCTTCGAGATGGGGGCCTTGAGGGCTGCCCAGTGGCTTCCCTTCCTGCTTCTGGCGCTGCCGGCGGGGCTTTGGGTGGAGCGGTGGCGCAAACAGCCCGTTCTCGTCCTCTCCAACCTCGGGCAGGCCGCGCTGTTCTCCCTCGTGCCGCTGCTCGCCTTCGTTGAGGTTTTGGGCGTCGGGCACCTGGTTGCGGTGGCGTTCGCCGCCGGGGCGTGCGCGCTCTTCTTCGAGCTGGCCTACCACTCGTACTTGCCGAGGCTGGTAAGGCGAGAAGATCTCGTAGAGGCCAACGGCAAGCTCATGGCCAGCATGTCGGTCTCGGAGGTCGGCGGACCCGGGTTGGGAGGCGCGCTCGTCGGGCTCCTCACGGCCCCGTTCGCCCTCCTCTTCGACGCGCTCTCTTTCCTCTTCGCCGCCGCAGCCTTGTGGCGCATAAAGAGGCCCGAGCCCGACCCGCCGCCCCGGCAGCAAGCCGAAGGAGGCACCGGAGGTGCGGCGCGCGAACTCCTGGAGGGCTTCCGTGCGACGTGGGGCAATCGGTACCTGTTAGCCTTTGCGGGAGAGGCGGCTACCTACAATGTCTTTTGGAGCATGATGGAGGCCGTACTCTTGCTGTGGGCAGTAAAGGAGCTCGGGCTCACCGCGGGGATGCTCGGGCTCCTGCTGGCGGTCGGGAGTTGCGGGGCGGTCTTGGGAGCGGCGCTCACCAAGTCGGCGGCTAGGAACTTCGGGGCGGGGAGCACCATGATCGGCTCGGCTATCGTGAGCAACGTGGGCACGCTCCTGATCCCGCTCGCACCCGCGCTCGTTGCGGCGCTTGCGCCTGGTCGGGGCGCGTCCTTGGCGGTCGCGGCGGCGCTCGGGACGGCGCTGTTCCTGAGGGGCGTGGGGATGACCGGCTGCAACGTGCAGGTGTACGCTGCGCGACAGGCGATCACGCCAGATTACCTCATGGGCAGGGTGAACGCCGTCTACACCGTGATCAGCCGCGGTTTCGTTCCCGTAGGGGCCCTTATGGGTGGCGTCCTCGGAGAGGCGATCGGGCTGCGCCCGGCGCTCGTCGTCGGCGCCTCGGGGCTGTTCTTCTCTTGGGCGTGGCTGTTCTTCTCCCCGGCCCGCTCCTTACGGGACCCGTCCTCCCTGACACCCGCCGGGACGGCGGGTGTCAGGGAGGATGCCGTCGACCGGTGAGGCAGCAGAGCCGCCGCCCCAGAGTGGGGCCCAGCTGACAACGCGTATTCAGAGTGCAGCCCTACCAAGCACGCACGACTGACGGGACGACTGCCGAGCACGTCGATGAGGTAGTCGAAAGGTCTTTCCGCGGGCGCGAGGACGCGCCAACGAGTGACGCTCGCGTGCGGGATGCGCTTTCCCGAGTTTATCTCTTGTCCATCACAGGTCCGGACAACGAGGCGACACGTCAAGCGGTGCGAGGAGGTGCAGAGCGAATGAGAAGGTTCCAGACGGAGAAGCACACTATGGAACCGCAGCCTGGAGTCGTTGGCAGATAGTGAGTCAGCTGTTTCTTAGAAGGAGAATGATTGGGTCCTATTGCCCGTGCGCAGAATTGGCTCGAGGCACCGATCCCTCACGTCGGGGAGCACACCGGCAAGATGATACTCGCCGAGCTCGGCTACGATGATTACACATAACTAGAAGGGGGAAGAGGTCAGACATGACCCTGCGGCTCCCCGATAAGTGGGTGTGGGACTTCTGGCTGGTCCGTGACGGCACGGACTACCACGCGTTCTACCTTCAGGCGTCCCGCTCTTTGGGCGACCCGGAGCTGCGGCACCTGAACGCCTCCGTCGGCCACGCCGCCTCGAAGGATTTGAGGCACTGGCGTGTCCTGCCGGACGCCCTGAGCGCCGGCCCGCCGAGGGCTTGGGACGAGCGCGCCGTCTGGACCGGGTGCGTGGTCCGGGCCAGGGGGAGGTGGCACATGTTTTACACGGGGGTGAGCGTCGAAGGCGACGCCGTCGTCCAGCGCGCGGGATTGGCTACGTCAGAGAATCTGATCCGCTGGCGCAAGCACCCGAAGAACCCGCTCATCGAGGCCGACCCGCGATACTACGAGCAGCGGTACGAGGGCGCGGTGGGGTGCGAACGGATGTGGCGCGACCCGTGGGTCTTCAGGCACCCCCGGACGGGGGAGTACCACGCGCTCATCACCGCTCGCACCATCGAGGGGCCAGCCGACGGCCGTGGCGTGATAGGTCATGCCCGCTCGAGCGACCTGGTCCGCTGGGAGACCTTGCCGCCGCTGACTGAACCGGGCCACTTCTACGCCCTGGAGGTGCCGCAGCTCGTGGAGTTGGAGGGCCGCTACTACCTGCTGTTCTCCACATGGGCGGAGGCTCACTCGACCGCGCGCCGAAACGAAACGCGTCTCGAGCCGGTGGGCGGCACGCACTACTTCGTTGCCGACGACCCTCTGGGCCCGTTCCGTTTCTCCACTCACGATTTCCTAATCGGCGACCCCTTGGGCTCGCTCTACAGCGGCAAGCTGGTAGAGGGTCTGGACGGACGCCCGTATTTCCTGGCGTGGCGAAACCTCACGCCTGAGGGCACCTTCGTGGGTGAACTTGCGGACCCATTCCAAGTCGCGGTCGATGGCGAAGGCAACCTCTCAGTCGAGAGGGCCTAAGCACGCCACGTTTCATTGTGAAGGGCGAAATCGTTCGCATGCTTAGCATTAACCGGTATACACGTCTCAAGGGCGCGCCCACGGGGCAGGTCGTCCCCATATAATCTGTACATGAAGCTACCGGCGTTAGTCGACGGCCGCGCGCCAGAGCGCAAGCCCGTTGTCTGTGCTCGTCAGAGCATCACCGGCGAGTACTTCCGGGTGTCCCGATCACCCCGGTCCGTAGAGGGGTGGTTTTGATGCGAAGAAAGCTTGCGGCCTCCACTCTCCCGCTCCGCCCCCCCCGCGCACACGAAGAGGAGTGGATGGACCTCCCCGGCCAAGACCCCGCTCTCGTTAGCGCGTGCCTTGACGACCTCAGGCGCCTCAACCGCTTTACCGGTGGCATCTCTCTGACCGTTTTTGCGCTCGCGCACCTGACGCGGGGGCTCCCCCCGGGCGTCGGCATCAAGATCCTCGACGTCGCCACC
>JALYGY010000306.1 GCA_030776865.1 Actinomycetota bacterium
CGGTGTCGCGAGGCACATCTCCGATAGGGCCCATAGCTCAGTTGGTTAGAGCATCCGACTCATAATCGGACGGTCCCAGGTTCGAGTCCTGGTGGGCCCACCACACAACTCCAGAATGCTCGCAATACCCCGCTACCTTCACCAATGCCACAAACAAATTTGGGAAAGCCCAACATGTTGGGGAACACAACCCCACAGCCCAATATATCGAAGTGGAGATCTCCCACCTTATAACCCTCCAGAGCCCTCAGAACGCTAACATACCTGTTTTCTAGATGGGCTCCAGTACCCTAGGGGGGAGGGATAAAAGAGCGAAAAACGGCTCTTTCGGAACGCCGGGCGTCGTTTGGGCTACCAGGGATTGCGTGTTTTTGGCTTGTATGCAAGAATTTTGGGAGATGTGGGTCAAAGTGGAGTGTAGTGGGAGGACAAGGCTCTGGCCCTTCTAGGCGAGTACGAGCACACGCTGGATGAGAAAGGGCGACTAACTCTCCCCTCACGGCTCCGGCCCTATTTCGAAGGTGGGATCGTGGTGACCAAAGGGGTCGATCGGTGTCTGTTCGCCTTTACGGCGGGGCAGTGGGAGGAGTTCAAGGCGAACATAAAAGCCAACGCGGATCTCTCGGCGAGGGGGCGTCAGCTCTCGCGGATGTTCTTCTCCATGGCTTTCGAGGCGACGTTGGACCGCCAGGGGCGGGTTCTGATCCCCACCAAGCTCGCCCGGTATGCCGGGTTGCGGCGGGACGTCACGATCACTGGGGTAGATGACCGGTTGGAGATCTGGGATACAGAAGAGTGGAACCGCTACCTGACGGGGGCGGACGAGTCGTTCGCGGAGATCGTGGAGGAGTTTGCGGGGAGGGAACTCGGGGGGTGATGGCGACCGAGCACCGCCCCGTGATGCTGGAGGAGGCCGTGGCCGCCCTCGCTCCCGAGAATGGGGAGACGGTCGTCGACGCCACCTTCGGCGGTGGGGGACACGCCGGGCGGATACTCGAGAAGCTCGCGCCCGACGGCAGGGTCTTCGGCATCGACCGGGACCCTCGGGCGGGCGAGCGGGCGTCGGAACTACTCCTCCGGGACCGGCGCTTAAAGTTTATCTCCGGCGCCTACGATGAGGTACTGTGGCGGATGGCCGAGGAGGGTGGGCGGGTGGACGCCATCCTCTTCGACCTCGGGCTCTCCAGCTTCCAGATAGAAGAGCCGGAGCGCGGGTTCAGCTACGTGGGGGAGGGACCGCTGGACATGAGGATGGACCCGCGCTCCGGGGTGTCGGCGGCGGAGTTCCTGAACGCCGTCGAGGCGGAGGAGCTTACGCGGGTGCTCTCCGAGTTTGGGGACGTGCCTCGTGGCCAGGCCCGGCGGGTGGCGCGGGAGGTCCTGCGGCGCCGGCCGCTCGAGTCCACCACGGATCTCTACGAGGCCGTACGGGCGGCGGTCGGTTGGGTGGAGCGGGGCGGTAACCCGGCCAAGAGGGTCTTCCAGGCCGTGCGCGTGCGAGTCAACGACGAACTGGGAGGTCTCGAGCGGGCGCTGGCCGCGACGGAGCGGATCCTGGTGCCGGGTGGGCGGCTGGTCGTCATAACGTTCCATTCGGGGGAGGACCGGCTGGTCAAGCGCTTTATCTCCGAGCGCGAGGGACGCTGCGCCTGTCCGCCGGATCTGCCGGTCTGCATTTGCGGCGCGAAGCCCGTCTTCCGCAAGGGCGCCGTCCGGCGCCCTTCGGAGGAGGAGGTGGAGGAGAACCCGCGCAGTGCCTCCGCCCGGCTCCGGACGGCGATCAGGACCGCCGAACCGCCGGAGGCAGGAGAAAACGATTCCTGATGGCCGCGCCGCAACGCCGGTACCGGGCCTCTACAGCGGCGAGGCCCGTTGGACGGCCCGTCGAAAAGGGGAGGCCGCCCGCCGGTGCGGTAGCGCGCAAAAAGGCGGCCAGCCGGCGCTGGAGGTTCGCGGTAGTCGTGGTCGTGCCGGTGGTGCTGATGCTGGGGAGCGTCTACCTGCACACGGTAGCCGCCGGGCTCACGGGCGAGGTCGCGGGTCTAGAGGAACGGCTCGTGCGGGCCGAGGCCGAAGGGGAGAGGCTGGAGATTCGGGTCGCGGAGCTATCGGGGGCGGGCAGGGTAAGGTCCCTCGCCGCCGAGAAGCTGGATATGCGGGATCCTAGAGGCGCGGATCTCGAGGTCTACGACGACGATGGGGAGGATGGAACGCGCAGTGGGGGAGAAGAGAAAGGGTGGGAGCCGCGCTAGCGTTCGCGGCGCTCGCAGCAGCGAACTACCTAGCCGCACCACCCGCGAAAGGTTCAGCCCCCGCAGCCGTACGGGGGGCAACGAGGCCGCTGGCGGACGCCGGAGGTCCGGTGCTCAGGTAATAGACCTTCACGAGCAACGTCAGGCGCGCCGTGGCCGGACTCCAGAAGCCGCCATCAGACAGTCCACGGGCAACGCGGCGCTGACGGTCGGCCGCAGGAGGCTGCGGCTGGTGGCGGTGGCGTTCGCGGTGGTCGGTCTGCTCCTGGGCGGCCGGGCAGTGCAGATGATCGTCTCCGACGGCGAGCGTTACCAGGCCTTTGCCGCCGAGCAAAAGGTGGGTGGGGTGCCGGTTGCGGTACACGGCCGCGGCAGTATAGTGAGCGCCGACGGCAGGGAGCTCGCCACGAGCCTAGAGGCCACACGTATCGTCGCTACGCCCTACCAGATAGAGGAGCCGGCGAAGGCCGCCAGGGCTCTGGAGGGTGTGATCGGCCCCGAAACCGGCCAGAGCGCAGCAGAGATAGAAGCGTTGCTCACAAAGCGCGGAGCGGACAACCGGCTTAGCGGCTACAGCGTCGTCGCCTCAGGTATCGAGCCCGAGAGTGCAGAGAAGATCGAGGACCTCGGTATAGCGGGCGTTACCGTGGTCCCGGTCCCCGTCCGGGTCTACCCGGAGAGGTCTCTGGCCAGCCAGTTGACGGGTCACTTTGGGGCCTACGGTGAGGCGTTCGGCGGGGTCGAGGCCCGCTACGACAAGGCGCTCGGGAGCGGCAAGGACGTTACCCTGACCCTGGACACTGCGGTGCAGCAGGAGCTGGAGAAGTCCCTCGAGTCGGCCGTAGAGAAAAACGAAGCCAAAGGCGCCGTAGGTCTGGTCATGCGCGTCGAGGACGGCGCCGTCGTGGCGCTCGCCAACACCCCCGGCTACGACAACAATCGCTTCGACGAGGTACCCTTCGAAGCCCAGCGCGACCGGGTTTTGACCGATCCTTATGAGCCGGGCTCCACCTTCAAGGCTTTCACCGTTGCATCTGCTCTGGAGGAAGGAGCCGTTACGGAGAACAGCAAGTTCGTCGTCCCCGACCACATACAGGTAGCCGACCGTGTCATCCACGACTCCCAGCCACACGAGACGAAGGTAATGACCACGGGTGACGTCCTCAAGGAGTCGAGCAACGTCGGCGCGATCCAGGTGGCCCAATCTCTGGGCGGCGCGAAGCTCGAGGAGTACATCCGCCGGTTCGGGTTCGGGGAGGCCACGGGCGTCGACCTGTGGGGCGAGGACCCGGGCATCGTCCCCGCCTATAAAGACTGGAGTGGCTCCTCCATCGGGACCATACCGATGGGTCAGGGCCTCACGGCCACCCCGCTGCAGCTCGCCTCGGGCTACGCCGCCATCGCCAACGGGGGGCGCAGGATCACACCCCACGTACGGGAGCGCGAGATTCCCGCAGCCCCCGGCCCCAGGGTGATAAGCGCGGAGACCTCGGCTATAGTACGCGGGATGTTGCAGGGCGTCGTCGACGAAGGGTCGGG
>JALYGY010000307.1 GCA_030776865.1 Actinomycetota bacterium
CGCCAGTATCGGTGCCGCCGTGGCCAAGGTCGAGCACTATGTCGCCCCGGCAGCCCTTATCCTGTGCCTAAGCGACGCCCGCCATCACTAGCACGAGTGCCGCCATGGCCGCAGCAGCCAACATGAACGTAAGCCTTCTGCGCATCTCCTCCACCCTTCTTTGTAGTGGGGCGGAGGAGGTAGCAACTCCCGCCCCTACTTGCTCTAGCACCCTTAGTGTCGGGGCGGAGGGACAGCGTGTCTATATGCCAGGTGGCGTATTTCCGAGAATCCATACTTCCAGGCGAATCGGGCTGCAAGCTGCCGGTACACCCTTTCTACACCAGTGCATGCAGATACGGGAAGGTTCACCTCCGTACACTCATCGCGAAAACGGCTTAGTTATGCGGGTTTGTGAACGTCGGCGAACCCCTGTGAACCACAGTACTTGACTTCGCATGGCGGAGGTCACGAGTTCGAATCTCGTCGGGTCCATTCTCTTTTTCTCCCAGTTTGCAGGTAAAATGCGGTTAGCTTTGGAAAGTCCCGGAGGGTGTTCCGGGGCGATTTACTGCAACCGCCCCCTCTATCCGCCAAAAGCTTCGAGCAGAGCTTCCCTGGCCTCATGAAGCGCCGGCAAGAAGGGCGACCGTTCGAGTTCGAAACGCGACGATCCCGCCAACGGTTGCAGGAGCCTGAAGAGCAACTCCGAGCCCACCGTAAGCCGTTCGAGCCTGATTCCCAACTCGGCGAGTTGACGTGTCACCGCCAGAGGTACCGAGCCTCACGTAGCCTCGAGGGATGGGACAGGCTCGAGTAATTCGGTGCCGACGACCATGCCGCTTCCGGCATCCACGCCAAGCAGCATGTAAGGTAACATGGGCCGGTCGCCCTTCTCCCCCTGTATGGGGGCGGGGAACATGAAGAGGTCCATCTCGAACTCATGGTTGCTCTGCGGTAGGCTTTCGAGGCTTTCGAGCGCCTCTGAGTTCATCTCGATCCGGATGGACACGGGCTCCGGAGGCTGCACCTCCATCACCGTATCTTCCCAAACGCGTGTGCCACCTTCTTGATAGGGCACACGTACCAAGTAGCTTCTTTCGTCCTCAGGCACCAGCAGTGAGCGATCCTCTCTGAACCTCGGGGCCACTTCCAGAAGCTGATCCAACGCCTCCGCCAAAGAGCGAACTTCCTCTGCTTCCAAGAACCAGGGTAAGAACCCGGGCCGATAGCTGCGAAACATCGGCCACTCTTTTCTTCCCCGGAACTTGAGGCCCAGCTCCTTTGTGATCTTGCGGTCTCTGTTGTCTAGCTGGTCGAGGTCCTCGAAGGAGGCCTGCAGTTAGGGTATCTCGAGCAGGGCGTCGGGGTTTACCTCGGGACCCGCCTCTTCGAGCGCCCAGAAGTCGTAGAGCGCCCGGGGGTTGGGGTAGAGGCTCGCCCCAAAGTGCTCGCCGAGCAAACCCAACACGCTAACGAAGCCGATCTCATCCGTCTCCGGATCGCGCACGCCGAAGACATCCGTCTCGGTCATCCACTCCCACGGCGATAGCTCCTTGACGAGGACAGCGGCTTCGTAGAGCCTGCGCCATTGGTCATATGTAGGCAAAACCTCCACCATAGCGAGGTCTTTTTATCATGGGTGCGCTGTGCCCTCGCCACAGAGGCGTCGCTCTACGTTGAGGTAATAAGTCGTCAAGTAGCGAGCTCGCTATGAGGCCAGATGCGGAATGGGAGCTTTGAGAAGCCCAACGAATCTCGCCTTCGGCGAAGCGGCCCCGCCTAGTCTCCAAGGGCTTCTTATTCTACGAAACAACCTTCGAGTTTAATCAAGGCGGAGTAAGTTGCGGAATTCCACGTTTTGCAGGTATGCGCCGAAACTGGTAGCACGCTGCTCGTGCTAGTGGAGTTGGAGGTCGACTGGGGCGTGTCTCCCGAGCGGACAGATCTTGAACCGTTTGGACATTTCTTGGTATCAAGTGTCCGGTAGCGAAGTGCCGGTACCGTAAGAGCGGCGAGCTATCCAACGGGAGTCGACCGGGGAGGCACCCCATCGAGGGCAGCTGAAGCACAAAGAGGAAGAGAGATGAGGCTCGACAAGCGGGATCGCGGGTCATTGGTGCTCTGGGCCGCTGACTGCGCCGAACACGTGCTCCCATACTTCGAGGAGAAGTACCCCAAAGACAACAGACCTCGCAATGCCCTCGAAGCAGGGCGTTGGTGGTTCCGTGGTGAGATCTCGGCGAGCGAGGCTCGCGCCGCCGCATTTGCCGCCCATGCTGCCGCCCGCGACGCCGATGGAGGTGCGGCCCGCGCTGCCGCTCACGCCGCCGCGACCGTCCACGTTGGCACTCACGCCGCGCACGCCGCCAACTACGCCGTAACCGCCACCGCCGCCGCGGACCCCACCGACTCTACCGCTGCCACCGCCAAGGTACGTGACTGGCAGTACCGGCGCCTTCCGAAACACCTTCGGCCAGTAGCGTTTCCAGGAGTGTAAAGGGATGCTCTCTGACGCCCTCTCTTCGATCGGCATCTCCCTCGAAGTGGTACGCAGGGAGGCGGGAGACGCCTTCGACATGAACCGCTAGTTGCCGGCCTTCGCGGCGAAAGAGGGAGGACGCGTTGGAGGCGGGGCGGAAGACGAAAGCGCTACTCTTGTGCGGCGTGATCGCCGGGTGCGCTGTTCGTCGCCGCGTTCCTCGTTGGGAGAGCCCTGCCCCTCTTCATCCTTGACACGGGGCCGGCTCTGTCTAGTACGTCGCTCTGCCACCGCTGACGTCGTAGCACTGGCCGGTGACGAAGCTCGCTTCATCGGAGGCCAGAAAATGCACTACCGCCGCCACCTCCTCCGCACGGCCCATCCGCCCCATCGGGATCTTGCTCCTCATGTACTCGATGGCCTCAGGTTGGAGTTGGTCGAGCAGCGGTGTCTCGATGACCCCCGGCGCCACACAGTTCACCCTCACGTTGTCCTGGATCACCTCCTTGGCCAGAGCCTTGGTCAGGCAGATCACCCCGGCCTTCGAGACCGAGTAGGGGATCATGTTCGGGTTGCCCTCCTTGCCCGAGATGGAGGCCACGTTGACTATAGCGCCGCCCCTGCGTTCGCGCATGCGAGGGACTACCGCCCGGCAGCAGTAGAAGGTAGCGCTCAGGTTCAACTCCAGCACCTTCTCCCACTCCTCGTCAGTGGTCTCCCAAAGCGGGGCGCCGCGGCCCGTAATGCCGGCGTTGTTCACCAGTATGTCGAGCTGGCCAAAGTCCTCGAGGGTGCGCTCGACCAATGCGCCGACCTCCTCGGGATTGGTGATGTCTGCGACCGACACTGCGGTTTTGCCTCCCCATTCGCGCAATCGTTCGACGGCCGCAGCGGCGCCTTCTTCGTCGATATCCGCGACCACCACGCTCGCGCCCGCTCGTGAGAGGCGTTCGGCGATGGCGAACCCTATGCCCCGCGCCGCCCCGGTGACTAGCGCGACCCTGCCTGGCAGCTCCAAAAACATGGTCCTGCTCCTCTCTGTTACACTTCTACGATCTCCCACACCCGGCAGCGACGCGTCGCCTGCTTCTCTTCGGGCTCTCAACAAGGTGGAGTCACCCGCATCGTGCCTCCCACTGTAGCACGGCGCATCCTCTAGAATGCCTATTGCCACCACCCCGGTGCGCCTCGCGGATGCTCCGCTTGTGGGGTCGCGGCGCCGTAGCATGTGGTGTAATGGAGGGCGCCAACGCGCTGGTCGAAAACAGCGGGGAGAGCGACGAATCGAGCCTGAGTAAAGGAGTATCGGGGTGAAGCTGGCGAGGCGGATGGAGCGTTTGGGGACCGAGACTGCCTTCTCGATGCTGGCGAAGGCCAAGGCGCTGGAGGCGCAGGGGCGTGAGATCATCCACCTGGAGATCGGCGAGCCCGACTTCGACACGCCCTCTCACATAATCGAGGCCGCCTGCCGGGCGCTGCGCGAAGGGCACACCCACTACACCCCCACCGCCGGCATCCCCGAGCTTCGCGCGGCGATAGCAGAGGAGGTGGCGCGCACCCGGCGCATAGCCGTAGATCCCGAGCAGGTCGTCGTCACGCCGGGCGGCAAGCCGATCATGTTCTTCGCCATCCTCGCGCTCGTAGACGAGGGCGAGGAGGTGTTGATGCCCAACCCCGCCTTCCCGATCTACGAGTCGATGGTCGACTTCGTCGGCGGGCGACCCGTCTTCGTGCCGCTCAGGCAGGAGAACGAGTTCCGCTTCGACCTCGACGAGTTCCGCGCGGGCCTGAGCGAGCGCACCAGGATGGTGATCCTCAACTCGCCCGCCAACCCCACCGGGGGCGTGCTTACGCCAGAGGACGTCTCCTCTCTGGCCGAGATCCTGCGCGAGTTCCCCGACGTCTTTGTCTTGAGCGACGAGATCTACTCGCGCCTGCTCTACTCTGGCTCCTTCGCCAGCATCGCCTCCGAGGAGGGGTTCGTCCCCGACGGGCGCACGATAATCCTCGACGGCTTCTCCAAGACCTACGCGATGACGGGCTGGCGGCTCGGCTACGGCGTGATGCCCGCGTGGCTTGCCGAAGAGGTGGCCAAGCTGCAGGTCAACTCCAACTCCTGCACCAACGCCGCCACGCAGTACGCCGGACTCGAGGCGCTCGCCGGGCCGCAGGAGAGCGTGGAGCGCATGCTCTCCGAGTTCCGCGCCCGTCGAGACCTGATAGTCTCTGGCCTCAACGAACTCCCCGGCGTCGAGTGCATCGCGCCTCAGGGCGCCTTCTACGCCTTCCCGCGGATCTCGGGCACCGGCCACCCTGCGGGGACCTTAGCCGACCTGCTCCTCGACGAGGCCGGTGTCGCGTGCCTCGCCGGCACGGCGTTTGGCCAGTACGGCGAGGGTCATCTTCGCTTCTCCTACGCCAACTCGCGCGAGAACATCGCCAGGGCGCTCGAGCGGATGGGCGAGATCCTGTCGCAGACGGCGGTGCGGTAAGCTACGTAGCAGAACGTCCCGACGATCACGAAGTCCAGACTCAACCCCCGATCTGCAACCTGGCAGACCTGGCGCACCGCTCTCAGCGTCTATCTCTAAAACGAGCCGCAGTCCTGCGCCGGCCGGCCCTCTCGGCTTCCAGCTCGGCCCGCAGCTCCTGGGACCGCTCCTTCTCCCGCCGCAAGGCCTCTCTGAGGGCGAACTGCTCGACCTCCGTGGCCTCCAGGCGCCCCTCCACGCGATCTATCTCCCCCAGCAGGGCCCTGGCCATCTCCCTGAGCTCCTGCACCTCCTCCGAGAGCTTTTCGGAGGCTTCCGAGGGTGTGCCCGCCGTGATCTCCCCGGACATCGGTTCGGGAGTGTCCGAGAGCGTATCGGCAGTGGCTTCCTCGCCGGGGGAGAGCGCCACGGTGGCCTCGTCTTCTCCTGCTTTGAGGCGTTCCTGGAAGGCTCGCACGGCGCCCGCGGGTATCCTCCAGGGCCCGAGGACGCCCTCGATGCGCTCCTCGCGCCGCACGCCCTCGAGCTCGCCGGAGCGGAGCGTCTGGCGCACGCGCGCCGGTGACATCCTGAGGATGCGTGCTGCCTCGTCCACGGTGTAGTGGTCTGCGTCCCTCGCCATAGGGGCATACCTACCCCGATCCGCAATTTCGCAAGCTAGAGGAGAAGTTGGAAGGCCACCCACGTAGCTCCTCCCCCGACCAGCACGCCGAGCGCCAGTTCCTGCGGCGTGTGGCGCCCCAGGAGCGTCCTCGCCCACCACACGAGCGGCACCAGGAGGATCGCCGGAAGGCCCCAGACCCCGAAGACGTATACAAGGCACACCGCCGCGCCGGAGACCCCTGCGGCGTGGAGCGAGAGGTTGATAAAGGGCGTAAGAGTCGCGAAGGCCAGCGTCGCGAACGCGTAAGCGAGGAGGGCGGCCCGCAGCTCCGCAGGAGCGCCCAGGAGGGTGACGATCAAGAACGCCCCGACGTGCAGCGCCGCGACGACCCTCAAGGGTCGCACCCGCTCGTCCCGCGAGATGCTCCGCGGGTCCCGGACCTTGCCAGACCGTGCGAGGTAGAATAGGTAGAAGAGCGAGAGGCCGCTCGTCAGAGAGAGGCATAGGAGTCCCCACAGCAGGCCATGCGTCCCGCCGACCTCCGCCCCGACGGCGAGGAAGAGCGGCGCGGCGAGCAGCGGCAGGCGGGTAACGGCGGAGATCGACTCCGCTAGTTTGCGGGCGGGGCTCACTAACCCAGGGATTGTACAATGCCAGAATTAGTCGTGACGCGCGTATGGGACATAGCGGAGGCCCTCGAGCGGATAGCCCCCTCCCCCCTCTCAGAGGCTTGGGACAACTCGGGACTGCAGGTCGGGGATCCGGCGTCGGAGACGAACAGGGGGCTGGTCGCGCTCACGCCCGTGGACGAGGTCTTCGAGGAGGCGGAGGAGACGGGGGCGGACTTCCTGCTCTTTCACCACCCTCTGATCTTCGACCCCTTGAAAAGCGTGAACACCGGCTCTTACCCCGGGGATCTGGTAGCGAGGGCCATTCGCAACGGTCTTGCCATCTACGCCGCCCACACGAGCTACGACGCCGCTCCCGAGGGCGTCTCGGTCGCCCTAGCGGAGGCGCTCGGGTTGCGTGGTCCCTACGGGGTCGTGTCGCCTCGCGGCGCTCTGCGCAAGCTAGTGATCTTCGTCCCCGAGGAGAGCGTGGACGCCGTGGCGGACGCTCTAGCCGAAGCGGGAGCCGGCGTCATCGGGGAGTACACCCGCTGCACCTTCCGGACGCCGGGGATGGGCACCTTCCTGGGAGGTGAGGCGACAGACCCGTACCTTGGAGAGAAGGGGCGTCTGGAGAGGGTGGAGGAGATCCGCCTCGAGACCGTCGTCCCGGCCCACACCGCCGGCCGCGCCGTCGCCGCCGCCACCGCCGCCCACCCCTACGAGGAGGTCGCCATGGACCTCTACCCCGTCGGGGGCTTCCCGGAGGGCTGCGGTTACGGCAGGGTCGGGGTGTTGCCTCGGCCCATGACGCCCGAGGAGTTGAACGAGCACGTGGCGGACTCTTTGGGCTTCCCGGCGCGTTTGGTCGCGGACCCGGGTCACGGGGGGAGGATAGAGCGCGTCGCGGCCCTCGGGGGATCCGGAGGCGCGTTCATCCGGGAGGCCGCGACCTCCGGCGTGGAGGCGTACGTGAGCGGGGATCTCGACTACCACGACGCGCTGCTCGCTGAATCTCTGGGCCTCGCGGCGATTGACGCCGGGCACGCCGCGACGGAGCTTCCTTCCCTCGCACCGCTCGCCCGGCGGCTCGCGGAACTTGTGGACGTGCCGGTCGGCGTCAGCCGCGTGCGGCGTTGAAAGCGCTTCAACTCCCCCCGGCCATGAACCGCTCGAGCTCGTCCTTCGTGGGCAAGGCCCGTATGGCGCCGTAGTCCGTGCAGACCAGGCCCCCGGCCGCTGATCCCCTCAAAGTCGCCTCGCGTACCCGCTCCTCGTCGCGCAAGTAGTCCGGGTCGCCGGAGAGATGCGCCAGGGAAGCCGCGAAGAAGGCGTCCCCCGCGCCGGTGGCGTCCACGACCTCGACCTCGAAGGCCGGGACACTGCCATTGAACTCACGGGTGGCGTAGAAAGCACCTTTCGAACCCAGGCTCACCAGTACCAGGGACGCTCCGCGGCGGATCAAGGCCTCCGCGGCTTGTTCGGGGTCCTCCACCCCAAGCAACGGCGAGAGCTCCTCCTCACCCAGCTTGACGACGGTGGAGAGGTCGAACAGAGGGTCCACAATCTCGCGGGCGGTCTCGACGCTCGGCCAGAGATGCTCGCGGAAGTTGACGTCGAAGGCCGTCGGAATGTTCCGCTCTTGCGCGAGCTTGGCGGCCTCGTGGATCGCCGAGCGCCCGGGATCTTTTAGGAGGAGTATGCTCCCGAAGTTGACGAACGAGGCCCCCGCTATGAGATCCTCGGAGACGTCATCCTCACTGAGAAGCTCGTCGGCGGCGGGGTCGGAGCGGTAGAAGGTGAAGGACCTGTCTCCATCGTCCCCGATCTCCACGAAGGCCAGCGAGGTGCGCGTGGGCGGATCGCAGCGCCGGACGGCCGAGGTGTCCACGCCCTCCGCCTCCAGCGCCCGCAGGATAAAGTTCCCGAAGAGATCCCTCCCCACGCTCCCCGCGAACGCCGCCTCCCCTCCGAGCCGGGCCGCGGCGACGGCGACGTTCGCCGGTGCCCCGCCGGGCCGCGCGGTGAATGGAAGCTCGATCTCCGACGGGCTCTCGCCCCCGTAGATGTCCGCGACTACCTCTCCCAGAGCTACGATCCTTGCCAAGTTCTGCTCCCATCGTCGAAGGCGGTCAGATACTTACCTCACCGAGGGCCCGAATCTCCTCGTCAGAATAGCCGGCTCCCCGCAAAGGCGCGACGACGTCGCGCTCGAGATCCGGCACGTAGCAGGCGACAAGACTCGTCTCCCCGGCTCCGCCAGGCACGACGCGCAGCTCCCGTATGGCGGCCGGCAACACGCAGGACTCGGCGCGCCCGAGCGTCTGGGCTCCTCCTTCGTACTCGATCTCGACCGGCTCTCCCACGTTCGAGAGGGTGAGGAAGCGCTCCGGGTGTGAAGGCTCTACATAGGGACCGGTCAGCGTCCAGCGTTCGAGGGCGAAGTACGGGCCTGCGCAGCAGAGGAGGCGGCGCGTCTCGCCGTCCTCCAGGACGAGGCCGGGGGTAGGGCGGGGCAGGTAGTGGGTGCGGAGCTCGTCGAGGGCGGCGTTTATGTTCGCGTTCCAGGTCTCTTCGTCGAGCTGTTCGCCGAACAGGTCGGTCGGCGTGACGAACTGACCGAGATCCGAGGTCTGCTGCACCTCGAAGATCAGGGTGTCCGGCCCGAAGGTGTGGATGATCCCGCCCGGCACGTACACGGTGTCGCCAGCCCTTATCTCGTGGCGGGGCATTACGGCTTCGTAATCTCTTGCCTTGTAGGCCTCGAAGAGCTCCTCTCGCGTCAGACCCTCCTTTACTCCGGCCAGGATCGTCGCGCCCTCGGCTGCCCAGAGGATGTGCCAGGCCTCGGTCTTGCCGTGGGGCTCGCCGTGTTTCTCGCGCGCCGTCTCGTCGTCGGCGTGGAGGTGAACGGGGAGCATATGCGAGGCGTCGAGGAACTTCTCGAGGAGCGGGAAGTGCGAACCGCGCCAGCCCTCGCCTACGAGCTCCTCCGGGAACTCGGCGACGAGGTCGTGGAGCGTCTTTCCGGCGTACTCCCCGTTTCTCACCCTCCCCGTGGTCTCCCGGTAGTCGCTGACCTCCCAGGTCTCGGCCACCACACCCTCGGGCGCGTCTCTCTTACCGAGTAGAGCGGGGATCAAGCGCTCCCCGAAGTAGTAGGAACGCACGTGGTAGGTCAACTTTATGGGGTAGACGTTCATCCCTCATCCCCGGTCGCGACGCCCAAGGCTTTTCTCCCTGCTGGTCCCTTTTCCTCGAACAGGGGTATTCTACCTTCGCAGTGGTGTCGGGTGATGAGAGGGGAGCGAAGGTGAGTGGGTTATGGCCGCCATCCTGAGACCGGTGCTCTCCATGTCGGCGGCGACCGCGCTCTCCAGGATCACGGGCTACGCCCGGATCATGACGCAGGCAGCTACTCTGGGGACCGGTGTGGTTGCGAACGCCTACACCCTCTCGAACGCGTTGCCGACCCAGATCTACGAGCTCTTCATGGGCGGCTTGCTCTCCTCCATCTTCGTGCCGCTGCTCGTCGAACGTCTTACCCGGCACGGAGAGGAGGATGCCCGACGCCTCACCAATGCTCTCCTCACCCTGATCCTGCCGTTTTTAGGCGTCGTGGTCCTGCTCGGGATCTTCTTCGCCGAACCGCTGGTCGCCTTGACCACCGCCTGGGGACCGGCGGAGGACTTCTCCCGTCAAGAAGCGCAAAGAGCGACCTCGCTCGCCGTGCTGCTCTTCAGGGTGTTCGCGCTGCAGATCCTCTTCTACGGCGTCGGCGCGCTCGCCACGGGCGTCCTGCAGTCGCACCGGCGCTTCTTCCTGCCCACCTTCGCCCCCGTTTTGAACAACCTCACCGTCATCGCCTCCTTTGGCGCCTACGCCCTGCTCGTCGGGGGCAGCCCCGTAGCGGCGATCTACGCGCTCGCCTTCGGGACCACGCTCGGGGTCGCGTTGATGTCGCTGGTGCTGGTCCCGGCAGCCTGGCGGCTCGGCTACCGTCCCCGCCCGGCCCTCGAGCACCCCGCCCTGCTCGCGGCGGTTAGGCTCGCCGGATGGGTATTCGTCTTTGTAGCGGCGACCGTCGGCGTACAGGTAGTCGCCAACCTCCTCGGCTCCCGCTTCGGCGGCGTGGAGAAGATCTTTTACGCCTTCGTGATCTTCCAGCTCCCCTACGGGGTCTTCGTGGTCGCCATCGCCACCGCCCTGATGCCCGAGCTCTCCGAGCGATTCACCCGCGGAGACCGAGATGGCTTCCGGGAAAACCTCTCCTTCGGCCTGCGGACGACGGCCTTTGTCGCGGTCCCGGCCTCGGTGGCTCTCGTCGTCCTCGCCGAGCCGATAGTTGGCCTGCTCTACGAGCGCGGGGAGTTCGGCCCGCAGGCCACGCAGGAAGTCGCCGCACTCCTCGCCGCCTACTCGGTCGGCCTGCTCGGCTACGCAGCCTCCTTCGTGCTCGCCCGCTCCTTCTACTCCCGGCAGAACGCGAAGATACCCGCCCTACTGAACGTCGCACTGCTCGCGTCGTACGTCGCTCTCGCCTACGCTCTGTCGCGTATGATGGCGTTGCCAGGCGTCGCGCTCGCGTTCTCCGGAGCCTACACGCTCCTCGCCCTAACCCTACTCGCAGCCATGCGACGGGAGATACGGCGCGTGGACGGACGGCGCCTGGCGCGCTCTTTGACCAAGATCCTCGCGGCGGGAGCGGCCATGTACGCGGTAGCGTGGGGGGCGACGGCCCTCGTGGGGGTAGGGTCGGGAACCCTGGAGCGGCTCCTCATCCTCGCCGTCGTCGGGGGCGCCTCGCTCGCGGCCTACCTCGTGGTGGCCTTCTTGCTCAAGGTCGAGGAGCTGAGGCCCGCCGTCGCCCAGCTACGCCCGCGAGCCGCAAAAGGTGAGAGATAGGGCGCGTCCGGCGCGTTTCGGAGGGTTCACGAGGGTTCTCGAAGGGCGAAGGTGTGACCTTCTCCGTCTTTGATCTCTCGAACCCTCTCGTCGATGCCGATCTTGATAGACCGGTTAGAGCCATCAGCGTGGGCGGCCACCGTGAGCCTGCTCTCATCGAGCCTGACCTCGACAGGCATGTCGCGGAAGCGCATGTGGAGCGAGAGGCCGTCCAACCTGTCGTTGGGTTTCGGGCTGAAGTAAAGGGTCGTGTCCCGCGTCTCCGCCCCCACGTAGCCGCGCTGGATCAGATCCAGCGTCCCGGCCATCGCCCCCATGTGGATGCCCTCCCGCGTGGTACCGCCTTGTATGTCGCTGATGTCGCACTGCAGGGCGGTCATGAACATCTCCCAAGATCTCTGGCGGTCCAGGTCCGCCAGAATGGCGGCGTGCACCACGAAGCTCAAAGTCGAGCCGTGGGTGGTGCGGGGCTCGTAGTAGGAGATGTTCTTGCTTGCGGTGTCGGGCGCGTACTCGTAGCCAAGCTGCTCGAAGAGCCGCCTGAGCTCTTCTTCTGGGAACATAAAGAAGAGCATGAGGACATCAGCTTGCTTGGATAACTTGTAGCGGAAGGGCTCGTCGCCTTCGGCCCTGAGGATCCTATCGAGCCGCTGGATGTTGCCATACTTCTCGCGGTAGGCCTCCCAGTCCAACTCTTCCAGGTCCTCGTAGCCCTCGAACTGGCTGATAATGCCCGGTCCGTGGAACGGCACGAACATCCTCCGGCTCATCTCCTTCCACGTCTGGAGTTCGTCCCCGGAGAGACCGATCTTGGAGCGCAGCGATCGGCGACGTCGCTCGGGAAGCAGGGCGAGTACTCCCTGGGCCGTCTCGCAGATCCAGGCGACCATCACGTTGGTGTAGGCGTTGTTCCTCAAGCCCTCTTCCTCTGAATCGGGATACCTCTCATGGAACTCGTCGGGACCCATGACCCCCCGGATCTCGTAGCGACCCCTATCCGGGTTGAAGTGGGCTATAGAGGACCAGAAGCGCGCTATCTCCAGCATCATCTCGGCTCCGTAAGCCAGCAGGAACTCGAGGTCGCCGGTTGCCTGGTAGTAGTGCCAGATGTTGTAGAAGATGGCCGCGTTGACGTGGCGCTGGTTGTGGGAGAGGTCCGGCTCCCACTTCCCCGAGTTGGGGTTGAGGTGTACGACCTGGGTCTCTTCCTGTCCGTCAGAGCCGCTCTGCCAGGGGTACATCGCCCCCTCGTAGCCGGCCTCTCTAGCCGCCGCTCGCGCCTCATCGAGGCGCCTGTAGCGGTACATCAAGAGCTCGCGCGTGATCTCGGGCAGCCGGAAGTTTAGGAACGGGTAGATATAGAGCTCATCCCAGAAGACATGCCCGCGGTAGGCCTCGCCGTTGAGGCCGCGGGCGGGGACGCCGGCGTCGAGGTCGGCTGTGTGGGGGGAGCAGACCTGCAGGATGTGGGAGATGTGCAGGCGAACCAGGAGTTGCACCCGGTCGTCCCTGGGGATGCGCACGTCGCAGACGGACCACAACTCATCCCAGGTTCGGGTGTGGCGGTCGAGAGCCTCCGCGAACGCCTCATAGCGGGCGACGGCTTTTATGGCGTTGCCGAGCGGTTCGTTTATGGCGTTATCGCGGGAGGTGTAGAAGGCGACCATCTTCTCGACGCGCACCGGAACTCCCTCTTCGGCCTCGAAGGGGAGCACCTCGTGGATGTAATCCTCCATCCTGTGGAGGCTGCGCTGGAGGAGGAGCTGCTCATCTTCCTTGTAGACCCTTGTACGGGCCGCCTCGGCGACGTAGATGCGCGACTGCCGCATCTGAGCCACGAGCGAGATGATGTCCGGTCCCGTCAGCCTGGTGGTTACCGGGTTGAGATGACGGCTCTGGAGCTGCCGGTAGCGGGCTACGCCCCTGTTCTCCACCTGGGTATCGAGCGCTGTCAGCACCTCGACCCTGCCCGACCAGTTCTCGGGGATGATGGTCCACTCGATGGCCGCCTGATGCATGTCGGCCATGCTGACGAAGCGGCGGGTCTCAAGCGTAGTCTCGCGGCCCGCCCGGTCGCGCAAGCGCAAGGCGCGCACGACCATGGCGTTACGAACGTCGTACTCGTGTCGGTAGGAGAGGAGCTCGACGTTCTCCCTCCCTACGGCCTCTTCCCCCTCGATCCGTAACGCTAAGAGGAGCCAGTTGGGGA
>JALYGY010000308.1 GCA_030776865.1 Actinomycetota bacterium
ATCGCCCTAACGTCGTAGTGATCGTCTCGGACACCTTTCGCCGGGACCACATGGGCGCCTACGGTAATCCGGTGATTCACACGCCCAACCTCGACGGCTTCGCGCGCTCGGGGGTCGTGTTCGACAACCACGTGGTCTCTTCCTTCCCCACCATGCCGGCTCGAGCGGACATTCTGACGGGGACGTTCTCCTACACTTTCATGGGCTGGGAGCCTCTACCGTCTCATTTGCCCACCCTACCCGAGCTTCTGTCCAGGGCTGGCTACCTGACGATGGGCATCGTCGACACGCCCTTCTTCGTCCGCAACGGGTATGGGTACGATCGCGGCTTCGACGACATCATCTGGATCCGCGGTCAGGGAGACGACACCAGGCCGCACGAGCGCTCTGACAACCGCTCGACGTGGACCTCCGAGTCCGACCGGCTCGTGGCGCGCACGATCACCGCGGCCGAAGAGTGGCTCGAGCGACACTACAAAGAGAACTTCTTCCTCTACATAGACACCTGGGATCCGCACGAGCCTTGGGACGCGCCCGAATACTACACTTCCCTGTACCTATCCGACTACGGAGGGCAACAGCTCTACCCATCCTACAGGAAGTGGGAAGCGGCCGGGCTCTCTCAAGACGACGTGGCCCTTGCCCATGCGACTTACTGCGGCGAGGTCACGATGGTCGACTTCTGGATAGGTCGGCTGCTGGCGAAGATGGACGTGCTGGGTCTCCGGGAGAACACGCTGGTCTCCTTCACCTCCGACCACGGTTTCTACTTCGGCGAGCACGGCTATTTCGGCAAGGCGGAGTGGTTCCATGATGCGCAAGCGACCATCACGGAAGGCACGGTAGCGCCCACATGGCTGCCTGAGTCGTGGCTGTTGACGGTTGGTTGGTCTCCCCTATACCAGGAACTCACGAGGGTGCCCCTGATCGTGCGCGGTCCGGGATTGGTGCCGGGCCGCCGGTCGGCGCTGACGACGGCGCCGGACCTGGCCCCCACGATCCTCGAGCTGACGGGGATCGAGCGCCCGGCGACCATGCAAGGAGAACCGTTTCTGGATGTCATCGGTGGGGTCAAGAACGAACACCGGCCGTTCGTTGTAAGTTCCTGGCCGCTGTACTTTGCCGAGGGTGAGATCACCACCGCTGTCGACTCCAGGCCCCGGCGAATCTCGAGCTATATGCCGCTCACCGTCACCACGCGAGAGAGGTCCCTAATCCTGGGCGGACCGGCAGAGACGCCGGAGCTCTACAACCTAAACAACGATCCGCACGAGCAGACGAACGTGTGGGATACCCACTTCGGTGAAGGTACGGACCTCATCGAGAGTGCCATCGCGTTTCTGGAGCAGCGTGGAACGCCGGACGAGTATTTGAGGCCAAGGCGGCAGGCTCTCGAGAAGTTCGGATTAGGCCGCGAAGGATCTCGCGGTCACGAGCCTTCAGAGACACGAATAAACGCGATGAGCGGTAACAACCAGGGGAGATAGCAGGCCTTCGACGCCGGGGCCATAAAGGCGAACGCAAAGAAAAACGAGGGCGAAGCATGAGTGAGGAGGTCAGATGAGCGTTGAGGTTGAGACCATCCGCACCGTCGAGGTGCCGACCCGCATGGTGCACGGGTTAGGAGCGATCGCACGGTTGGGAGAACTCGTCAAGGAGTTGGGGGTGAAGAGGCCGTTTCTCGTGACCGACAGAGGCGTGGTCTCGGCCGGGCTCGCCGACGAAGCGCTCAAGCACCTCGAGGACGCCGTCGTCTTCGACGAGGTCCAGCCGAACCCGGACATCGAACTAGTCGGGCACGCGAGCACCGTCTACCGCGAGGCCGGTTGCGACGGCCTCGTGGCCTTGGGCGGCGGCAGCTCCATGGACACCGCTAAGGGGATAGGCGTCGAGACCGCCCATGGCGGCTCCGTCGTCGAATACGAGTACGGCAAGATGCCGATCACGAAGCGCATCCCGCCGCTGGTCACCGTGCCGACGACGGCGGGGACCGGCAGCGAGGTCACGCTCTGGGCCGTCATCACCGACCACGCGCGCCAGATCAAGTTCAACGTCGGGGGCACGGCGCTTATCGCTGCGCACATCGCGCTTATCGATCCGGCTCTGACGGTCGGTCTTCCGCCCGCCATCACGGCGGCTACCGGCATGGACGCGCTCTCGCACGGAATAGAGTGCTACACGTGCGACTACCACCAACCTTTCACCGACGCGTTCGCAATAGCGGCCATCGAGTACGTCGGGCAATGGCTGCGCCTCGCCTACGAGGATGGCGGGAACCTCGAGGCTCGCACGTTCATGTCACACGGGGCCACGTTCGGAGGGATGGCGTACGGGACGGAGAGCGCGGGTGCGGCCCACGCCATGAGCCAGTCGGCCGGGGGCGTGCACGAGTGCCCGCACGGCGCTCTAACCGCCCGCGTTCTGGGTCCGGTCTGCGAGTACAATGCCCTCGCCGCACCCGAGCGCTACGCCCGCATCGCGCAGGCTCTCGGCGTCAACACGCTAGGTCTATTGCCGCTCGAGGCAGCCGAGGCCGGGATCGAGGAACTCTACCGCCTGACCGAGGACGTGGGCATCCCTACGATGGAGGAGCTCGGCTTCTCCGAGGCCGAGATCCCGATGCTGGCCCGGATCGCCTACGAAGACCCGCAGACGTTCGGGAACCCCCGCGAGGTCACGGTCTTCGACTACGAAGCGATCTACAGAAACGCCTTCTCGAGGGGGAAGCGATGAGCACGAAGGCCGCAGACTACTCGATGTTCGTGGCGGGCACTTGGACCGAGAGCGAGTCGGGCGCCCGCATGGAGGCGACGAGCCCGGCGACCGGCGAGCCCATCGGGACGGTTCCGGAGGGCACGCGCGGGGATGTCCGACGGGCGATCGCCGCCGCGAACGATGCCTGGCGCAGTTGGGCTGGCCTCTCGGCGTTCGAGCGCGCCGACGCGATGGAGCGAACCGCGCAGATCATCGAGGAACGCCGCGACGACCTCGCCCGGACCCTCACGCTCGATCAAGGGAAGCCGCTACAGTTTGAGGCCTACGACGAAGTAGACGAGCTCGTAGTGTACTTCCGCATGGCGGGCGCCGACATCACACGACTCGAAGGCGCGCTGCCGCCCTCCGTGGACGCCGGAAAGCGGGTACTTCTCTACCGGGTTCCGCGCGGCGTGGTGGGTGTGATCACGCCGTGGAACTGGCCGTATACCATGGCGGCAGAGGCTGTAGCACCGGCACTCGCCTGCGGGAACGCCGTCGTCTGGACGCCGGCGCCGACGACCTCGATCTGTGCCGCCAAGCTCGCTGAGTGCATCGTCGATGCCGGGCTGCCGGACGGGGTCTTCAACATGGTCACCGGCCAGGGGCCGACCGTCGGCGACGAGGTGGCCGCCAACCCCGGCACGCAGGCGGTCGCGTTTATCGGGTCTGTCGCCACCGGCCAGAAGGTGGCCGCACGCGCCGCCGGAAAGGCTCTCATCCTGGAGATGGGCGGCAACGGGCCGATGGTGATCTTGGACGACGCCGACCTCCCCGCCGCCGCCGACGCGAGCCTGGTCTCGGCGTTCCTCTGCGCGGGACAGAGCTGCACTGCCGGGGAGCGCTTCCTCGTCCACGAGAAGGTCTACGACGCCTTTCTCGAGGAGCTGAACGGAGCGATAGTGCGTAGCATCCATCTAGGAGACCCCTTCGACCCGGAGACGACGCTCGGGCCGCTCAACAATGAGCCGACGGCCGAGAAGATGGACCGTCACGTGTCCGACGCCCTCAAGCGAGGGGCCGAGCTCGTCGGGGGCGGCGCGCGGGCGGAGGGCTTCCCGACCCGGCTCTACTACCAGCCGACCGTGCTCGGCGGGGTGACCGAGGAGATGGAGGTAGCGCGCGAGGAAACCTTCGGCCCCGTCGTCCCCATAACCACCATCCGCGACGAGGCAGAGGCACTCTCGGCGATCAACTCCTCGCCCTTCGGGCTGCTCACCGCCGTCTGGACGCGAGACCTCGCACGCGGTCTTCGCTTCGCCGAGTCGGCGCGGGTCGGTTGGGTCAACATCAACGCGTCCTCCAACCACTGGGAGAGCCACCTGCCCTTCGGTGGCGGTGCCGGCTCGCAGTCGGGCGTGGGCCGCGTCGGGGGCCGCTACGCGATGGAGACCTTCACCGAGCTCAAGACGGTCATATTGGCGGTGGAATAGCAGAGGCGCGTATTTTTCAGACCGCGACCGAGGCGAGATCCTCAGGACACATCGTGCTCCCTTCCGAGACGGGTGCCAATCTCCAGTGCAGCCTCGTTACAAAGCTCCGCGAGTTCGGGCAGGCGTGCTGGAGGCATGCGATACGACGGTCCAGTCACGCTCAATGCAGCCCGGCAAAACTCCGATGCGTCGAAGATGGGAACCGCGACGCCGTGCAACCCGTCCTCGAACTCTCCCACCGAGGCCGCCCAGCCGTCGCGCCTGACGACCTCGAGTTCGGAGCGAAGATCGTCCGCGCTGGTAATGGTCCGCTCGGTAAATGCCTCGAGGGTAAGATCGTCGATCTTCGCATCCGCGAACGCGAGCAGTACCTTGCCGTTGGCGGTGCAGTGGGGCTCGGTCCTCCAACCGACCCAGTCGCCGACACCGATGAGGTAGTGACCCTCGACCTGCGCGATGTTGACGACCTTTTTGTCCTCGAGGACGGCGAGGTAGGCCGTCTCGCCGGCCTCCGCGGCCAGGCGCTCCATGGACCTCTGCGCCAGCGCGACGAGACTGTGGCGGCTACTCGTGGCGAGGAGACCGAGGCGGCCGAGCTCGGGTCCGAGCCTGAATGCGCTGTTCTCCGGTGCTCGCTCGAGGAAGCCTCGCTGGGCGAGCGTGGCGGCGAGGCGCGAGGCGACACTCTTATCGACGCCGAGCATGGCGGCCAGCTCACCGACGCGGTACTCTTGATCTGCCTCCTCAAAACTCAGGAGTAGTTGCAACGCACGATCAACGGTCTTGAGCACCGGGGCGTTCCCTGTTATCGGCGAGTCGTTGCGGATAGTGCATCACCGAATGTTACCCAACCTGCGGTGACTTAACAAACGGCCCACCGAAACACACTCTGTGCCCCGATTTTTCGCGACCGGATATCGTTAGGCCGCGAGAGCCTGACGCTTGCTTACCTCCGGTCGTTCATACCGGTAGTGTGAAACCCGACAGGGCCGCCGGAGGGCGCATAACGTCGGCCAGGGCCGGCTCGATTCTCGAGCCTGTCGCCGAGAGGTTCTCCCTCCCCTACACCTACGGCGACAGGCTGCGGTTCTCCGGCCAGTACGTGCTCATCGCTGTCGTCGCGCTGGGACGGGCTACGGTGGTCAAGGAAGGCCGCTCCTACCTGTACTCCATCAACCCAGCCGCGAGCGGATCGCCCGCTGGAGACGATGAGAGACGAGTTCAGTCCTCGATAGCGGTGATCGGCTTTCCGGGGACGCTTGAGGAGCTCAATACTGAGCTAGATCTCTACCGACCACGATCACTCACGTCCGCATCCAGATTTCGGGCCACCAGGAGACCCCTTACGGCAACGTACTCGCTGGACAGCACACCAGCGAGGTAGGAGTCGAACGCCTCCTCCGCCGGAGCGCAGCAGGTCGAACAGGATCCGGACGAATGTCCCGCGGGTACGGTAGAGGTCGCCAAGATCAACCAGGACAACGAACACACGACGACCTTTGAAGCGAACGGACAGACCGTCACGCTCGAGTACGACGTCGACGCCGACGGCACCGTCACGTTCTCGACCGACCCGCCGACCGTGATCTCCTACCTCGTGTTCAAGGGTCCCGACTCGACGATCCAGTACGAGGTGAATGCC
>JALYGY010000309.1 GCA_030776865.1 Actinomycetota bacterium
ATAGTGGGTTCCGGGCTCTCGGGGATGTCCCCGGCGAGCCACCCGGCGAGTGGGCCAACCTCCTCTATCTCGTCTGTCTTGGCCTCTTCGTAGCGCCCGATCCAGCCCCTGACCTGCCGCTCCAGAAAGCCCTCCGGGCGGCCGAGATCCCCCAGCCCCGCCTCATCAGGGTCCACGGCGTGCAGCTCCGCCAGAGCGTCCGCGACGGTGCGGGAGATCCCGCGGCACAGCTCGAGGGTGGGCTCGACGCCACTCGGGAACGAGTCGTCCACTACCAAGCCCTTTCTTCGCTCCATCACGTAGAAGGGTGCCCCGATGACCGACTCATCCTCGCAGAAGAAGTAGGGTCTCGGAGCGAGGGGATACGCCCCGTGCAGCTTCTCCAGGATGCGGGATTCCCGGCCCATGTCGTGGGCTTTGGGGGGCACGGGACCAAGGGGCGGACGCCTCAGCACGCCCTCCCACTCCCCGATCTTCAGCAAGTAAGTGAGGTTCGAGGCGCCGGAGGGGAACTGCCGGACCTCCAACTCGCCCTCGGGTATGCTCTCCACGTGTTCCCGGAGGTATCGGTCGACGGCAGCGAGGTCGAACTCCTCCCCCTCGCGCACGTGTATCGTCTGCGCCATGATGCCTCTCTCTTACGGCAGGTTTCGGGTTTCAGGCATCAGGCTACAGGTCTTACTGATACCTCTCGTCAGCTGACCGGCCCTAACCTCCGGGACCAGATCGCTTGCGCCGACCTCTGCGACAAACTCGAACGTTTCCATCCAATGCTCGGCAAACCACCTGCCCATCCTTCCCCGCTGCAGCGTCTCCGCAACGTTCCGGTGGCGCGCCATGAAGTCCAGCGCCATCCACGCGGCGTCGTTCAGGTGCCAGCCCTCTGTTTTCATGTAGGAGAGGATGGCGGCGGCGCCGAAGAAATCGTCGAGGGCAAAGCGTCCGTCAGCACAGATCAGGTAGATCGAATCCGCCTCTAACATACCCAGGCGACGGGCGACCGTCGGAGCGTTGCGGAGGCAGCCGAGCAGAACCCTCTCGGCGGGCGCGGCGTCGGCGATTGCCCGGGTGCCGTTGGTGGTCACGAAGACGACGTCTTTATTCGCGACGGTCTCGGGCGGGTACTCCTCGGGGAAGGGGCCGAGATCGTAGCCTTCGATCTTCTCGCTGTTCTGCTCGCCACCGCGGAGAACGTTCGAGGCGTCGAGTCTCTTACGAACCTCCTCGGCCTCTTCGACGCTCGCCACGGGGAAGACCCGACGGGCCCCATTCTCGAGGATGGTCAGGAGCGTCGTCGTCGCCAGGAAGACGTCCACGACGACCGCGGTCGCCCCCGCGAGTCGATCCGCCACGATCTCCTCGCGCGTCATCAGCACGCGCAACCGCTTCATAGAAGGGTTCTCTGCTGCAGGAGGTTCACCGCTCCTTTTCGCTGCGAGATCGCATCAATCTTACAGAACGAGGCCAAGAGCCGCAGGGAGGCCGCCGCGTTGCAAACTCCGGGACGCTTAACCCTTTTCATCGAGGCGCAGACCCAGCACGACCAGGTCTCGCTCGACGCCGTCGAGCTCCGCGACCCTCGGATAGAACGCCCAGCGTTCGAACCCCAAGTCCTCGAAGAGCCTGATGCTCGGCTCGTTGTGGCCGAAGATGCCCCCGGTGAGGGTCTTCAGGCCGAGCTCAGGGGCGCGCCGGATGGCCTCCGCGAGCAACCGCCGCCCGATGCCCTTCCGACGATACTTCTCCGAGACGTAGACGCTGACCTCGGCGGTGGCGTAATAGGCTGGTTTCTTGCGGAAGTTCTCGAAGCTGAACCAGCCAGCGACCTCCCCGTCCACCTCCGCCACCCAGAGGGGCCGAGTCCTCGGGTCGTGCTCGCAGAACCAGGCGCGCCGGCTCTCGATGGAGACCGGCTCGGGGTCGGCGGTCACCATACGGCTCGGCACCGTCGAGTTGTATATCTCCACGATAATCGGAAGGTCCTCCTCGACCGCGTCGCGTATCTTCAAGAAGCCTTCATAAGTCTCACCCGGAGCGTCTCAGATCTTCCCGGCCAGCTCGGCGAAGGTGTCCAGCGACTCGGGGTTGCTCAAGGAGTCCTTGCTCGCGGCCTGCTCTGGCGGGGTGCCGGAGAGGATCTTCTTGACCGGCACCTCGAGCTTCTTGCCGTTGAGGGTCTTGGGGATCTCGGGGACTTCAAAGATCTCGTTCGGCACGTGCCGCGGCGAGGTGTCCTCGCGGATGCTCTGCTTGATCCTACCCTTCAGATCTTCGTCGAGCTCGGCCCCTTCTTCTAACACGACGAAGAGCGGCATGTAGGAGCTTCCGCCCTCGCGGGGAACGTCCACGACGAGGCTGTCCTGGACTTCTTCGACCCTCTCGACGGCGGAGTAGATCTCGCTCGTACCCATCCTTATGCCGCCGCGGTTTATGGTCGAGTCGGAGCGACCGTAGATAACGCAAGCGCCGTCCTGCTTGACTTTGATCCAGTCCCCGTGCCGCCACACGCCGGGGTAGACGGCGAAGTAGCTCTCCCGGTAACGTTCCCCCTCCGGGTCGTTCCAGAAGTAGATGGGCATGGAGGGCATGGGCTCGGTTATGACCAGCTCCCCGACCTCGTCGATCTGCGGGTTTCCCTCCTCATCGAAAGCCTCGACCTTTGCCCCTAAGGAACGCGCCTGGAGCTCCCCGGCGCGGACCGCCAGGAGCGGAACCCCGCCGACGAAAGCGGTGCACAGGTCGGTGCCGCCGCTGGTCGAGTACAGCCACAGGTCTTTCTTGACGTGCTCGTAGACCCACTCGAAGCCCTCCGGCGGCAGCGGCGAGCCCGTAGAACCGATGGCTCTCAGGGCCGAGAGGTCGAAGTCCTCTTTCGGCTCTATGTCGGCCTTCGTGCAGGAGATCAGGTAGCTCGCGCTGGTCCCGAAGTTGGTCATGCCCGTCCTATAGGCGAACTCCCACAGAACGTTCATGTCGGGGTGGCCGGGGTTGCCGTCGTAGAGGAGCGTCGTAGCCCCCGCAAGCAGACCAGCGACGACCATGTTCCACATCATCCAGCCCGTGGTGGTAAACCAGAAAAAGCGCTCCTCGGGCGAGAGATCTATGTGGAGCACGGCCTTCTTCAAGTGCTCCATGAGGATGCCGCCCTGGCTGTGCACGATGGCCTTGGGCAGGCCCGTAGTCCCCGAGGAGTAGAGCACCCACAACGGGTGGTCGAAGGGCACCTGCTCGAACTGGAGATCCGCGCCCTCGTTCTGCTCGAGCAGATCATCCCACATGACCACGTTCTCGAGGGAGTTCGTGTCCGGGTCTTCTTCGAGGTAGGGGAGGATCACGATCCTCTCGAGCGAGGGGATCTCCTCCTGGAGCTTCGCCACTACCTGCGTCCGGTCGTAGTCCTTGCCGCCGTAGCGGTAGCCGTCCACCGCGATGAGGACCTTCGGCTCTATCTGCTTGAAGCGGTCTACGACGCTTCCCGCGCCGAAATCCGGTGAGGAGCTCGACCAGATCGCACCTATAGAGGAGACGGCGAACAACGCTATGATGGCCTCGGGGATATTCGGCAGATAAGCCACTACCCTGTCGCCGCGCTCCACGCCCATGCTCTTGAGGCCGGCGGCGAGAGCGGCGGTCCTCTCGCGCAGCTCCCGCCAGCTTAACTGACCGAGCGGCCTGAGTTCGGACTGATGCAGGATGGCCGGCTCGGCAGCACGCGCGTTCTTGAAGGCGTGCTCGGCGTAGTTGAGCTGCGCTCCGGTAAACCACTCGGCTCCCGGCATCTCGCGCTTGGCGAGTACCCTCTCGTAGGGTTTCGAGGCTTTGACGTCACAGTACTCCCAGATGGAGGCCCAGAATCCCTCGAGGTCGGTAACGGACCACTCCCAAAGCCCGGCGTAATCGTCGAAGGAGAGACCCTTCTCGTCCGCGAGCCACCGCATGTAGCGGGAGATGTTTGCGCTCTCCTTGAAACTCCCTGAGGGCTCCCAGAGCAGGGTTCCTTCGGAGGTCTCGGTCATCTTCTATCCCTTCCCCTCTACTATCATCGTGCCGTCCACCCGCCATCCATCGCGAGGGAGGCGCCGTTGATGAACGAGGCCTCGGACGCGCAGAGGAAGGCGGCCACCTCAGCCACCTCCTCGGGCTCGATGAGGCGCTTTGCGGCGGGCTCGGTGAGCATGATCTTCTCGATAACCTCTTCCTCGGAGATCCCGTGGATACGGGCCTGATCGGCGATCTGGCTCTCCACCAGCAGCGTGCGCACGTAGGCCGGGCAGATGCAGTTGGAGGTGACGCCCTTGGATCCTCCCTCCAGCGCGATGACCTTGGAGAGGCCCTCGAGGCCGTGCTTGGCCGCCACGTAGGCGGACTTGTACGGCGAGGCGCGCAGGCCGTGCACGCTGGAGA